>DMDI01000194.1 GCA_003445555.1 Desulfotomaculum sp.
GCGCATATTTCAAGCAAATTCACCAGAAGAAGCAGAAAAACGCTTTTTAGAATGGAAAGAAATTTGGGAGAAAGTAGCGCCTGGGGCAGTTAGTTGTTTAGAAAAAGACCTAAAAGCAGTTCTTTGCTATTATTCCCAACCAAAACCATTATGGAAGTTGTCTCACGACTACCAATGCGTGTGAAGAGGACATTTAAGGAATTCCGGAGACGGATAAGGCAGATGGATAGCTTTCCTAATGAGGATAGCTGTTTAAGATGCATTTACGCCTTATCTTCCATACTAAATGAATCATGGTGCATGCGGAGGATTGATGGTTTTGACAGCGCATATAAAAGCTGCTGCTTAAAAGGGTAAAACAATTTGAAGCGGCACAGTTTAATATCTTATAAGGCTTCCATCAGGAAAGAATCATGAGCCAAAGGCCATAATTCTTTCCCGCTTGCTGTGAAGCTCAGCAGGTGGCTAAATTGGGGGTGAGAATGAAGATAATTTCTATATGTTTATAGGTGCAAGGGAGCTAACTGTCTGATTTGATTTAGAATTTCTTTTAATCCAAGGTAGGTGAGGTAAAGCTAAATTTCTACTTGGGTAAAATGTTATTCTATAGTTGCTTTTGGAGGTTGGAGAATGGAGATTGGAGATTAGAAGGCTATTGGAGGTTAGAGAATGGAGATTGGAGATTTAGAAGATTAGATGAAGTTGGAGATCAAACCTTCTATCTTCTATCTTCCAACTTCCAACTTCCAATTGTATGTATTAGTATAAGTTACAAGATATTGGTAAGAGGGACGCCTTAGATTTATATTTAACAAAAATTTTTACACAAGGGTATTGACACTACCTATTGGTCAACCCTCCTTTACTTCATTACAGGAATGCTTTTGTTTTTTATAGTTTTTAGCCTGCCTATAAGGATTTGAAACGGAATCCTAGTTATGGGTCGATAAAGAAAGGAATGGAGAACCAGAACCAATGATACGAAAGATAGCGCTAATTGTTTTATTGCTGTTTGCGATAATACCCGGAACACACGTGCCGGCCAATGGAGCAATTCAAGAAAACAGTTCTCTGTGTACAGGAATTATTAAAAACAATAAGCTGTTTATTCCCCTGCGGAGCGTGTTTACTGATTTTGGATTCAGCGTGGACTGGAACGGTAACACTAACACAGTAATTATAGAAAAAGACAGCGCCAAATTAACCCTGGTAGTGGAGGAAAACCAGGCTACGAAAAAAGTAATGATAAACCAGCCAATACTGAACAATAGTCGCGTCTACGTTCCTTTGAGATTCGCTTCCGAATCGCTGGGAGCCGATGTGGAATGGAACAGCAAAGCACGAGCGGCTATAGTCTCATATGGCGGCAAGAAAATTTATGTTTATCCAAAAAGCAGGGAAGAGATAACTTATTATTCTGGGGCATATAACATAAACGGCTAAAAAATATCTGTTAATGTAGTTCAAATCCCGCTTCATGCCGCCGTACCTGATATGGTTGTCGCTGGTGGCACGGTAGGAAATAGAGAAGAACTTGCTTCAATGGCAAAACGCAGCGAAGCCGTAGTTGCCATTAACGGAACATTTTTCAATGCTTACAGCAATCCTCCCCTTCCTTACGGCAACATTATCAAAAATGGTAGGATTGTACACCGGGGCAGTGTCGGTACCACCTGCGGTTTTTATGTTGACGGCACAGCGAAATTTGGCCACGTGGAATTTCGCAGACTAAACGACGACCTCGGTGATTACGGATGGGAGGGTATTCGGACGGCTGTAGGCGCGGGACCGAGACTGTTAACTGACGGGAAGATAAGCGTTGACCCGGCGGGAGAAGGATTCACCAGCAAAAAAATCCTGAATATGTGCATGGCGAGAAGTGCTGTTGGAGTTAAAGCTGACGGTACGGTAATTTTAGTAACGACCGTGGCGTCAATAGAAAATTTAGCTCAGGTCATGAAGAATCTTGGAGCGCATAATGCAATGAACCTGGACGGCGGGGCAAGTTCGGGATTGTGGTATAAGGGAAAATATATTACTCCGCCAGGTCGGTTGTTGAGTAACTCCTTGGTTTTCACATCCATGCCTTAAAGCCGGGGGAGCAGAAACAAGCGTATCAAGGGCCACCTATTCAGAAATAGCAGATAGGTTAAGCCGCCGGGCTTTCCGGCGGCTATTATTTTTAACGACCTAGTTTTTAGTTCGTTAAAAACTAATCGGGCTTCCATCCCGTGAGTAAACCTATGGGCTTTCCTGCCCGGAATTTTATAATTGTTTATCTTTTTTCGTGCTGTAATATTCCAAATATTTCTTAGTAAAAATGCAATCATTTGATTGCATTTTAAACAAAAAATATATATAATAATTATAGGCTACTGAAGGTGGTGTCGCAAAATTGTCTGCTTCCTGGCAAACAGTTCTCTTCCTGATTTACGCTAAAAAAGCTGTCTCGTCTAGTCAGTTCACACTGATTCCCAGGAAGAAAAATCTTGACGCACTTGCGGAAGCGGGCATCACGGTTGGGCACCTGAAAAAAATTATAAGCGACTTAACGCCCGAAAACTATATCCGCGGGCCGGAGCCCGACCTGACAATACCAAACGAGATATTATGGGTGTTCAGGGTGATAATGGAAAGTACGGAATATTATCTTAAATTGAAATTAATTCCTGAAAAAAACAAATGGAATTTAATTTGTATTTCTTTTCACCCGCCAGATCGTCCTTTACGATGAAAAAAAACAGGTAAAGAGGTGAGAAATATGATGTTTTGTCCAACATGCAACACGGAGTGTAAAAACATTGAAATTATTACTAAAGAGGAAGTATACCCGGTACGCGGTGATAAAATTCCCGTTTCGGCTAAAGTGGCACTATGCGCTTTGTGTAAAACCGAAGTATTTGACGAAGAGTTGGACGAAGAAAATCTGCTGACTGCATATGATGAATACCGACGGAGAAAAGGAATCGTTACTATAGAAGATATTGTGACACTCCGCGCCCGTTATGGATTAAGCCAAAGAGCACTGAGTCGTTTGTTGGGCTGGAGCGAAGCAACGATCTACCGCTACGAAACGGGAGCGCTTCCTTCGGAAGCCCACAATTACATTCTAAAACGACTGGCCGATCCCGTAGAAGCAAAAAGGCTATTGGAAAAGGCGCGGGGACGGCTCACATTGCGAGAGGTAAAAAATTTGGAACAACGCATATCCTTTATGACGCGGGAGGAACTTCCACAACAGCTTACCCAAATTTTAAAGGAATCCGTGGATAGAAGTTCCCTTGGAATCGAGCGGGGTTTTTGTGAATTTGATCCGGAGAAGCTTATAGAAATGATGATTTTTTTTGCTGAAAAACTAAATGGCGTTTTTAAGACGAAGCTAATGAAATTATTGTGGTATGCGGACTTTTTTTGCTTTAAAACAAGTGCAAGATCAATCAGTGGGGCATGTTATATAAATTTGCCTTTTGGTCCCGTACCGGATAACTGGCAATTACTTTTGGGTCTCGGGGAAACAGCGGGGGCAATTGTTATGCAACCGGTGGCTGGCTCCGATTGGGAGGGGGAAGAAATTGCCGCGAGCAGATTATTTCGCCGCGAACTATTCACCCTACCGGAGTTAGAGGCCATGGAAAAGGTTGCGGCTTACTTTAAAAACTGGTCGGCTAAGCAAATATCGGAGTTATCGCATAGAGAAGAAGGCTACCAAAAAACAGGTAGGGGAGATATTATATCGTATGAATATGGCCTGAATTTTTCGTTGGCTTAATTGAAATATTGTCAAGGCTAAAAAATATTAAAGATTTGTATCTTTGTCCCGGCAACCCCGGGGTTTTTTCTCAGACGATGTTTTTTGTACTGTAACTTCAGAAGATTTAATTTTCCAATCCGGCCCTGCCGGATTTTTCTTTTTTTCAGGGAGTGTTTTTTTAGGCTATAATATACCAAAAAGTGAAAGGAGAGAAAAATTAATGCGTAAAGTCACTTCGGTTCTTTTGATTTTGTTTTTGTTTGTTTTTATTGTCTCGATTTATACTATCCCTACTGCTGCGTCACCAAGTGTTAAAGCAATCTTTACTGTCGGTCAGTCCAGTTACACCGTTGACGGTCAAGTTAGACAAATGGACGCAAAAGCCTTTATCGAAAACGGCAGAACCTATGTTCCAATCCGTTATTTAGCTTTGGCCATGGGTGTTGCTGAAAAGGACATAATCTGGAATAATCCGAATGTGATTCTAAATCTGAACAATGTTGAATTAAAGCTGACTGTCAACAGTAAAACTCTTTATACCAACAACCAACCCAAACAAATGGACGTATCGGTGGTCAACCGGAATGGACGCACCTACCTTCCGGCCCGGTGGGTGGCTGAGGCTTTCGGGTATGAAGTGAAATGGCAACCGCCCAGGGTTTTAATTGGACATAACATACCTGAAGAAGAAATCCAGAGTGCGCCCTTCCCGGTAAAAATAGTCAAACTAGAAATGGAAGTAGGAAGTAAAAAAGCGGTAGCGACACCTTCCATGATAGCAACCCTGGAAAATCCAAATACTGCAGAAGAGGCAAAAAGAATTTGGCAGAAATACGAAGACAAAGCACGTAAAGAACTTGAAAAAGAAAAGCAAGAAAATCCAGATTGGCACCCTAGTGAAGAATACATAGAAAATCGGATAAAGGATAAAGTAAGATTTGATCGTGAATACATAAAGGAAGAAGCGGCGTTCCTTGATAAACACAAATACACGGTAATATTGGACGCGGCGCCGTATTTGGCGGTGAAGCATGAGAAATCTTTTAAATGGTATCTTGAGGAAGCACCTGGTAGAGAAATATATAAGAAATACCCGCCTGTTGTGGATTCAAGTCTTGAAGGCAGCGAAATGTACCTGCCCTTCACTTCTGTGGCCAAAGCCTTCGGCGTGCCTGATAGCAATATAAAGTGGAATGGGAATGCGCTAAGGATGCACTGGAATAAGAACATGTGGGTAGAATTTAGGTCTGGCAGTAATTATGATATGTGGTACAAGGGTGGCAAAAATAAACTAGAAGCACCGGCAAGGGTAAAAAATGGAGTAATGATGATAAATAGTACAGATACTTATTGGACTGTGCTTCCTGCTAGACCTTTTTTTGATGATGGCAAACTACAGCCCTTGCTTTATGCTATGCCCGAGCCAAGTGACAACGGATCCGAAACCGGTAAGCCATATATATCTTGCTCTTTCTACGATTGGATACCTTTAAACGAGATTTAAAGTAGTCGATTGGATTTGTAATTAATTATACAGGCCCAACTGGGCCTGTATTTTATTTTTTAAAAAAGGAGGTGAAAAAATGCGTAAAAAACTAATAATAAATATTTTTGCTGCGATTCTTTTATTGTTGTTTGCGGTACCCGCTTTTGCGTTGGAGTGGGAAAATATATCTTGGAATCCTTCTCCTTTTCTCGATCGCGAATACACCCGTCAGCACTGGACCCGCTTTAAGGTAGAGCAGAAGTTTCTCCAAGCGTATAATTTTCATTATGACGCGGCTTCGGAAAGCTATCCTTGCAGCCCGGCCTGGTACAAAGAAAACGGCTATGAAAAGGCCGGTCTGTACATGTCGAGCCAATCCGGCTGCGAACACGATGTGCCTATCATAAAGACAACGGGCGACAATTACACCAGGGGATTGAACGTTGGCGAAGATTA
>DMDI01000097.1 GCA_003445555.1 Desulfotomaculum sp.
CGGGAATGGATTTAATTTCCCCTACTTTAATTTGGTGTAATTTTTCCGCCATGATACGATTTAAAGTGTGTCCTAAATAAAAATAACCTACCCGGGGACGCGCGCCCAATAACCCGAACATGGTAAGTACAGCCATATCAGAGCGCAGAGTAGCTTTATTGATAGAAAGCTGTTCGGCAATTTGTTCCCCCGTAATTGGTCCTTTCTCTTTAACAATTTCTAGAATAGACTCCTGACGTTTAGTCAATTCCATAAATAATAATCGTCCTTATTAATCTTTGTAGAATATTTATAACAAGAATCTAAAAGCACATAATATACATAATAAATGTACGTAATAAATATATTATTTATCAATTTAATATAAATTATATGATTTATTTTTAGATGTAAACAGGGTTAACCTTATTAATACAGTATACTTTTTCTTAAATTAAAAAACTTTGTAGGGGCGTTAAATTTAACGCCCCTACTCTAAAACAATTTTACTTAAATCGGCCACCGGCAGGGCAAGGGAGGCAATATTTTTAAGTATCCCCAGGCGATTGTGGCGTAGTTTTTCTTCCTCCGTCATTACCATCACCTGGTCAAAAAAATTACTTATTGGCTGCTCTAAAAAGGCAATATCTAATAAAACCCCTAAATAATCCTTTTTTGCCTGAGCTTCTTTTGTTTTTTCCTGTACTTTAACCAGACTTTGGTATAACTCTTTTTCCGCCGGGTGATCTAAAAGGGCTAAATCAAGAGTGGTTGTTTGGTGTTTTTTAGACAAATTATGCGCCCGGTGAAAAGCGGTAATGGCTTTTTCGAAGGCCGCATGCTGGCGAAAAGCTATTAGAGCCTTCATTCTATGTTTACAATTGGTTAAGCTATCAAAACCGGCGGCTAAAACAGCCTCTATAAGGTCATAGTTTACCCCTTGCTCGGTAAAAATATTTCGCAGGCGCTGGGAAAAAAAGTCTTTTAGTTCCGCCGTTACCTCAGGTAAAGTTAATTTTAACCCTCCCTTTCCTTGATAACCCGCGTAAGCCTGGCCAATTAAATCAAAAAGTGACAAATTAAATTCTTTTTCCATGAGCAGATGACATAGACCAAGCGCCAGCCGCCGTGAGGCATAAGGGTCTTCAGAGCCAGAAGGCTTCAGGCCCGCGGCAAAAAAACCGGTAAGGCTGTCCAGTTTATCGGCCAGGCTTAAAATACAGCCCGGGAGAGTTTCGGGTAAAGCATCACCGGTAAAACGCGGCCGGTAATGCTCAAAAATAGCCTGGGCCACCTCGGGCTCCTCATTAGTCCGCAAAGCATATTCACGTCCCATAATCCCCTGTAACTCAGGAAATTCGTAAACCATATTGGTGACCAGGTCTGCTTTGGCCAAGTGGGCGGCCCGTAAAGCCTGACGGGTATCTAAAGAGTCTGTTTGTAAAACACCGGTAATATATTTTACTAATTTTTCTAAGCGAACGGTCTTTTCGTATACCGAACCCAAGCTTTCCTGCCAGACAATCTTTTTTAAGGCTTCAACTTTTTCAGCCAACGATGTTTTTAAATCTTCCTCCCAAAAAAAGGAGGCATCGGCTAAACGGGCCCGCAAAACCTTTTCGTTACCGGCCCGGACAAAAGCAATATTTTCCTTAGTACCATTATTTACCGCCAGGAACTTAGGCCTTAAATTTCCTTGGGTATCGTATAAAGGAAAATAGCGCTGGTGCACGGTTAAAGGAGTAACTATCACCTCTCGCGGCAGGCGTAAAAAAGCGGGCTCAAATTGTCCGCAAAATACGGTAGGGTATTCTACTAAGTTAGTTACTTCCGTTAAAAGTTCTTCCTCAACCATTAACCGGCCGTTTTCTTGCCGCGCAAGTTCCTGGGCATCGGCCCAAATTTTTTCCCGTCGTTTTTCCTGGTCAATAATAACGTAGGCTTGCTCTAGTTTAGAAAAATATTCCCTTGGTTCGCTTATTTTTAAAGGTTTCGGGTTTAAAAAACGATGTCCGTATGTAATTTGCCCGCTGGCCACATCCGCGTATGAAAAAGGAATAACCTCTTTTCCGTAAAGAGCTAAAAGCCAGCGAATTGGACGGATAAAGCGCACCTCTAAGCTGCCCCACCGCATGGGCTTAGGAAAAGTTAAACTACTGATTAATTCAATACAAAGCTTGGGCAGTACCTCACGGGCCGGCTTTCCCGCTGTTTGTTTCACGGCAAATAAATATGTTCCTGTTTGGGCCTGTTTTACGGTTAAATCTTTTAAATCCACTCCTTGACTTTTAGCAAAACCAAGCGCCGCTTTAGTTGGTTTACCGTCCTGATCAAAAGCTACCTTAACCGTTGGTCCTTTTACTTCTTGGGTATCAGGCTTTTGAAAAGAAGCCAGGGCCTTAATGTATAAGACTAAACGACGGGGGGTACCAAAAGTAAAGGTTTCCTGGTAAATAAGGCGCTGTTCCTGGAAAAATTTTTGCGCCTTTATTTTTAGTTGCCGGCAAGTTGAATCAAGAAAACGGGCCGGCATTTCTTCCATCCCGATTTCCAATAAAAAGTCCCGCTCATCTTTGCTTTTCTGGTTCATTAGCACACCCTTTCGTTTATAAATTTTTTAAAAAAGGGTAACCTAACTTTTCCCGCTGCTCCAAATACAAAAGAGCACATAAACGGGCCAGGTTACGGACCCGGTGGATAAAACTGGTTCGTTCGGTAACACTAATGGCGCCGCGTGCGTCCAATAAATTAAACGTATGCGAACACTTTAAAACATAATCGTAAGCCGGAAAGACTAATCCCCGTTCAACCAGCTTTAAGCACTCCTGGGCGTACATTTCAAAGCTTTTAAATAGCATTTCCACGTCAGCTAATTCGAAATTGTAGCAGGAATATTCCACTTCTCCCTGGTGGTGAATGTCGCCGTACGTGATACCGTCCACCCACTCAAGGTCAAAAACACTGTCTTTTCCTTGAATAAACGTGGCTAACCGTTCCAGGCCGTAAGTGATTTCCGCCGACACCGGCCGGCAATCCAGCCCCCCGCACTGCTGAAAATAAGTAAACTGCGTAATCTCCATCCCGTCCAACCATACCTCCCAACCTAATCCCCAGGCGCCTAAAGTAGGAGACTCCCAATTGTCTTCCACAAAACGGATGTCATGATGCTCCACCGCTATATTAATTGCTTTTAAGCTTTCCAGGTAAATATCCAGCACGTCGGCCGGAGAAGGCTTTAAAATTACCTGATATTGATAATAATGCTGCAGGCGGTTGGGGTTTTTTCCCTAGCGGCCGTCGGGAGGTCTTCTTGAAGGTTCAACATAGGCAACTCGCCAGGGCTCTGGCCCGAGCACCCTTAAAAAAGTAGCCGGGTTCATAGTTCCTGCCCCTTTTTCAAGGTCATAAGGCTGCTGAATAAGGCAATTTTGCCCGGCCCAAAAACGCTGTAAAGTCATAATTAGGTCTTGAAAACTCATAATCTCCCCCATTTACGTTAATTTACCAAACTTACGGGGCAAAGTCAATAAAAATCTAAGCCTGAGAAGAGGTTAAAATGGTTTCGGGGAAAGAAACTTCTACCACTTCTTCTTCGGGAAGATCAACTTCCAGGGTGTAATCTTTTACTAGAGCTATAATACCCAATAACCCTCCCAAGAGCGCCAATTCACGCCTGGTTAAAATCCCCACTAAACCTAAGGCTCCTGCCGCAAGCGGTAACTTTAAAATTGTTTGTTCGCCGCGGTTAATTTTAATTTTTGTTCGCCAGCTTTTCCACAACCACTTCATGAAACGAGAACTTTCGCTTTTATCCCTACTTATTTCTTCCAGCTTAATTAGGGCCTGCACAATATCACCCCCCGCAGCATCCAACAGGTCTTTGGCCTCCTGGTAACCAATTTCCGCCCGGGAGCGCAATAGATCAATTTTTTCTAGTTCTTCACTGCTCATAATCCTTGTTCCCCCTTTAAAATGCTACTAAAAATATTACCTTTAAATTATATTAAAGCCCAGAGAATTAGATTTTATACATGAGTTCCAGAAAACGGGCTGATTTTGGCTGATGTTCCAAATGGTATTCCAGATGCTTTTGCATTATCAACCGCATTTCTTTCTTTAATTCTGGACTTACTTTAATTTGACGCAGTTTTGCCGCGGGCCAGCGCAAAAAAAGTTTTAACAAGGCCACTGTTCCC
>DMDI01000227.1 GCA_003445555.1 Desulfotomaculum sp.
GAGGAAGGGTTAAATTAATTTGTTTTTAGATGAAATAGTGGCCTACAAAAAATTTGAAATAGCCTGGCAAAAAGAAAAGGTGCCTTTAAGGCATTTAGAGCGAAATCTGGCTAATTTACCTTCTACCCGCCCGTTTAAAACTGCCTTGCGCCAAAAGGGAGTAATATCTTTAATTGCAGAAATTAAAAAGGCTTCTCCTTCGCGCGGGCCTTTTGACTTAAAAATAAGTCCGGCTGAAATTGCCCAGATTTATACGCAAGCCGGAGCCGCGGCAATTTCTATAGTTACTGAAACCAAATATTTTAGCGGCCAAACAGAATTTTTAGCTCTTGTCCGCCCGCAAACCGGCCTTCCTTTACTGCGAAAAGATTTTATTATTGACCCCTACCAGATTATTGAGGCCAGATTTTACGGGGCTGACGCCATTCTTTTAATTGTGGCCATTTTATCCAACCAAGAACTCGCGGCGGCAGTTAGTCTGGCGGCAGAACTAGGTCTGGCTTGTTTAGTTGAAGTACACACCAAGGAAGAGTTAAAACGGGCTTTGGCTGGCGGAGCCAGGATAATAGGATTTAACAACCGGAACTTACAGACTTTTCAAACTGACCTGACTACCACCTGCCGCCTGAGGGAATATATAACTGACCCTGACGTGGTGATAGTCAGTGAAAGCGGAATCTCTTCCTACCAGGATATTTTAGCCCTTCAGGCCTGCCGGGTGAATGCCGTTTTGGTAGGTGAGGCTTTAATGCAAAGCCCTGATCCGGCGGCTAAAATAAAAGAGCTGCTTGGAGGTTGACTTTAACAATGGACGGTCAATCACTCCCGATTGACGGAATGAGGGTAAGGGTTAAAATTTGCGGGATAACAACCTTAAGGGCAGCACTTGCAGCTGCTCACGCCGGGGCAGATGCTCTGGGTTTTGTTTTTGCCCCCAGTCCCCGCCAAATTTCACCCCAAGAGGCAAAAAAACTGATTCAGGCTTTACCCCCTTTTATAATTAAGGTAGGGGTTTTTGTAAATCTCCCCCTTAAGGAGGTAGAAGATATTGCCTCATACTGCAACCTGGACTTTGTTCAGTTGCACGGCAGTGAACCTCCCGAATATTGCCGTTTATTAAGGCAGAAACACAGAATAATTAAAGCTTTTCAGATAAAAAACGGGGTGTCTGAAACCTTAATCAATGCTTACTCAGTTGACGCCGTTTTGCTAGATACCTATTCTCCGTCCCGCGCCGGCGGAACAGGAAAACCTTTTGACTGGATTTTAGCGCAAAACTTAAAATTAGCGCCACCTTTAATTCTGTCGGGAGGGCTAACTCCGGAAAATGTCAGGGAGGCAATTGCCCTGGTAAAGCCGTACGCGGTAGATGTTAGCAGCGGGGTAGAAACAAACGGGAAAAAGGATCTGACTAAAATATATAAATTCATAGCCATGGCAAAGGGGGAAAAATATGCTTCCAGATGAACGGGGCTATTTTGGCCGTTTTGGCGGTCGTTTTGTGCCGGAAACCCTTATGCCTGCTTTAGAAGAACTCGCCACGTCCTACCAAAAGGTAAGCCGGGAGCAAGAATTTAAAGAGGAACTGGCTTATTATTTAAAAAATTATGTCGGCCGTCCTACCCCTTTATATTTTGCGTCCCATTTAACAAGCAATTGTAAAGGGGCCCAAATATACCTTAAGCGCGAGGACCTTAATCATACAGGCGCCCATAAGATTAACAACACCATAGGCCAGGTTTTGCTGGCCCGGCGCATGGGAAAAAACCGCATCATTGCCGAAACAGGAGCGGGACAGCACGGCGTTGCTACAGCTACCGTAGCTGCTCTTTTTGGTCTGACTTGCGTTATTTACATGGGCGAAGAAGACATGGCCCGCCAGTCCTTAAATGTTTTTCGCATGCGCCTGTTAGGGGCGGAAGTGGTGCCCGTAACAACGGGCAGTAAGACTTTAAAAGACGCCATGAATGAAGCCCTGCGGGACTGGGTAACCAATGTGGAAAATACCTATTATGTTATTGGCTCAGTGGCCGGTCCCCATCCGTACCCGCTGATGGTTCGTGATTTTCAATGCGTCATTGGGATCGAGGCAAAACAGCAGTGTTTAAATGAAATAGGACGTTTGCCTGATTTTATTGTTGCTTGTGTTGGCGGCGGGAGCAATTCCCTGGGCATATTCTACCCGTTCTTAGATGCGCCAGAGGTTCAGTTAATTGGGGTAGAAGCCGCCGGTCTTGGTCTGGCCAGCGGAAAACACGCCGCTACCCTAGCTCAAGGACGGCCTGGCGTTTTACATGGCTCCTTAAGCTATGTTTTGCAGGACGAAGAAGGCCAGATTAAACTGGCTCATTCTATTTCGGCCGGTTTAGATTATCCTGGTGTTGGACCGGAACATAGTTTTTTGAAAGAAAGCGGCCGGATTAATTACCTAACCATTACTGATTATGAGGCCCTTCAGGCCTTTCAATTGATTTCCCGTACAGAAGGAATTATTCCGGCTCTGGAAAGTGCTCATGCCATTGCCCAAACCATAAAAATCGCTCCTGATTTGCCGGAAGATAAAGTCATAGTAATTAACCTCTCCGGACGGGGAGACAAAGACGTAGAAACGGTTAGTAAATTAATTGGTAACTACTCAGGCGCCCCCTCCCTTCCCTCCCCCTTGAAGGGGGAGGGTTAGGGTGGGGGTGTGCCTGAGTAGTTAATTTTAAGGGAGGAACGTTAAATTTTAAGCCATAATCGGATCACTAAACGGTTTAAGGAGCTAACCGTCCGGCAGGAAAAGGGGTTGATTACTTATTTAACCACCGGTTACCCGGAC
>DMDI01000157.1 GCA_003445555.1 Desulfotomaculum sp.
CTGTATTCAATTATATATGCTATTTTATTCATTGTCTAGCTAAATAATTACTATAAAATATAAAAATATTTTAATAAATAATATATCTTTTTTCATTAATACGGTATTAATTATTTAGCGGTTAACTGCTTACCCTTTTCTCTCCAAAATCAGTAGGGGCGTTAAATTTAACGCCCCTACGGACAACCATTTACTCTATACTATTTTTATTTTTAACGTCGCGGTGCCAAAAAGTTACCCGGTAGTTTTTCCGCTTAAGGCATTCTCCCAATTTTTCTGCCACCGCCACTGACCGGTGGCGGCCGCCCGTACACCCAATAGCGATAGTCAGGGAAGTTTTACCCTCCTTAATGTATTCGGGAAGAAGAAAATTAATTAAATCAAAAAATTTTGCCGTAAAATTGTCGCTAACCGGTGAATTGAAGACATATTCCCGCACTGCCGCGTCTTCACCCGTAAGGGGTTTTAATTCCATCTCATAATGAGGATTAGGCAGAAAACGCACGTCAAAGACTAAATCACTATCCAGCGGGATGCCGAATTTATAGCCAAAAGAAATAATAGTGATGTGTAGGCCTGGACCTTCTAAGTTATCACTAAATAAACCGGCCAGTTCTTTTTTAAGCAATTGGGTGCTGATATTTGAAGTATCAATTATTTTATGGGCCCGGCCGCGTAAATTTTGTAAACACAGCCTTTCTTCCTGAATGCCTTTTAAAATTTCCCCGTGTTTACTTAAAGGGTGGGTCCGGCGGGATTCCTTATAGCGCTGGATTAAAACATTATCAGAAGCTTCTAAATAAAGTATTTCGCAGCGAAAATTTTTTTGCTCCAGTTCCCTTAAAACTTTGGATAGGGCTTCAAAAAATTCGCCTCCGCGTATATCCACCACTACGGCCACTTTTTCTATAGGCCGGAAGGATTGAGCACAAAGCTCAGTAAAAACTGGTATCAATAAGGGAGGTAAATTGTCAACGCAAAAAAAACCCAGGTCCTCTAAATAATGTAAGGCTTGAGTTTTACCGGCCCCGGAAAGGCCGGTTATAATTACAAACCGGGACAACATAAAGCCAAAAGTACCTCCCTCGAAAATAGAATCAAAGTTTTATCCCCCTCCCCCTAACCCCCTCCCGCCAGGGGAGGGGGTGCCTGAGTAGTTACCTATTATTTTTCTTCCCGCAGCGCCTTTTTAAGCCGGTCAATTACCTTTACCGGCCCCGGGTCAACCCCATATAAAAAGGCCAAATATACACTGGTATAATCACCTAAGTAAATTAAGGAAAACAAACGCGCTAACTCAGCTGTCCCCGAAGCGTTAATCTCACTTACCCCAGCCGTTACCCCGGCGACAAGCTCTTTGGTAATGCTTATTCTTTTTTGCACTTGGGGATGGTCATGAGGGTGGCTTAAAATAATCAGGTAGAGCCGCTGCAGCAGTTCTGCCGGTCCTTCAAGGCCAACTATTTCATTATGGTTTAGTTCGGGCAATACATTCCAATAAGCCGGCGTTTTAGCGTTTTCGTTTATTTGCCCTTTCCAACGCTGGGCTGCCACTTCAGTAGTCCCACTGCTTCCCCAAATTACCGGAAGGCGATTGTGTAATTGACCGGCTAACAGCTTGGCGTAATTTTTAGCCAGGGGTACTTCCGGCTTGTACTGGCTGGACAGCTCTTTTAAGTGACTTACTAAAGCATTTACTTCTGTCTCTTGATTGTTTAACAGGTGCAGGTTTTCTAAAACGACTAAAATGGGAATAAACAAGTAACCAAGCGCCGCCCGTGGTGCAAACCCCGTAGGAACGGTAATTACCGGAATATTATCCTGCCGGGCCATTTCTTTAAGCGCCCCCCCGGAAGTTAAAACTACCACGGCTGCGCCTTTTGCCTTTGCCTGGCGGTAGGCGCTTATGGTTTCTTCCGTATTCCCGGAATAGCTGACGGCAAAAAGAAGCGTTCTGGGACCAACAAAGCGCGCTAATTCATAATGCCGGTTAACCACTACCGGTATATTTACTTTATCCGCTATATAAGTGCGTAATAAATCACCCCCAATTGCAGAACCGCCAAGACCGGTAACCACCACCTGAGCTATTTCCTTTTCTTCCATTAAAGGCAGAACCGGAGAAAGAGCCGCCTTTTTTCCTAACTGCAGGGCCTCCCGGCATTGTTCAGGTAGTTGGGCCAAAGCATCCAGCATTTTATGGCGGTCTAACTCTTTTAACTTTGGGTAATCATCTAAATTTACCACCATTTTATCTCCTTGTTTAAATTAAAATTTCTTTAGCGCTTGTTCGTAAGCGGTATAGGTTTTGCCATCAAAAAGAACAAAACAGACCTCTTTAAATACCTCAGAATTTTCTTTTATAAAATTTACCACCGCTTCAACGGCCACCCGGGCCGCTTCGTCCAAAGGATAACCGTAGGCTCCGGTGCTGATCGAAGGAAAAGAAATTGTTTTTATGTCCTTGACTTTCGCCAACTTTAAACTTTCCTGGTACGCACTGGCTAAAACAGCCGCTTCATTCTGGTGTCCTCCCTGCCAAATAGGGCCTACCGTGTGGATAACATACCCGGCTTTAAGGTTTCCGCCGGTGGTAACAACCGCTTGCCCAGGAGGCAAAGGCCCCCTTTGGACCCTAATACGCTTGCATTCCTCCAAAATTACCGGCCCGCCGGCCCGGTGAATGGCTCCGTCCACCCCGCCTCCCCCCATTAAGCTGGAGTTAGCCGCATTTACAATGGCCTCTGTTTCTTGCTGGGTAATATCTCCTTGAATTAAAGAAAGTTCGGTGTCTTGAATTTTCATTTTCGCTAAAGCGCCTCCTTTAATTCTAAAATTTTTTGTAACTATTCAGGTAGGTTTATAGGTTCAAAGGCCCAAAGTTCCTTTACCCCCTTCCTTCCCTCCCCCTTGAAGGGGGAGG
>DMDI01000149.1 GCA_003445555.1 Desulfotomaculum sp.
AAAATATTTTTTTTTTTTTTTCCCATCCTCCCGCCACTAAAGAGCCGGCGGCTTCAAAGCGGGCCTTTACTAAATGCCGCCATTCCTCTTCACTTATTGGCCGGTCAAAACTGCGCAACTGCGCCAGGGTAAAACCGTGCTTTTGAGCCAGTTGTCTTAAGTAAAGCATATTTTCCAGGCGCAGGTCGGTCCCCAGGCTCATGTCAGTATAATGATGCTCCAGGGCCAACATTATGGTCTCGGCCATGCAGGCATAAGCATGGCCCGGTTCAAGCCCAAAGTCCCACCCCAGGGAGGGGCGTCCGGGTATTTCTACAATCCCTCCGTCAATCACTAAGACATCCGGCCGCAATTGCCGTAAGGCTGGACGTACATTAGGAGGCTTGGAAATATCGCAAATAATTGCTCCTGGAGTTACCCACCCGGGTTTAATCAAATCTTCTACACTGCTGGTTGCGGTAATTACCACCTGAGCTTTAGCCAGAGCCTGGCTAAGGTTAGTGGTAGTTTCCAGATAGCCTTCCTTTTCCAGTTGCTCAGCTACAGCCAGCCATTCGTCCTCAGAAGCCCCGGGAGCGGGTAGATTTAATTGCCAGAAACGTTCCCCCAAACTGGCGGCGGCCGGCGTCCAACCATCCGCCGCCCGGTTAATCAGGTGCCGGCACAGGCCGGCTTCCACCCGGCGCAAGCGTCTCAAACTGGCCCCAGGGTGGCGGGCATTGCCTACCAGAATAAGGCGCTGCATTTCTTCCCCCAGTAAAATAGCCAGGGCGCGGCCGATAGAACCGGTAGCCCCCACTACCGCGACCGTCTTTGCGCTCAAGTCAAGAGAAAGCCGCCGGGCCGCCAGCTTAACCGCTTCGGCCCCTGAAATCACCGTATAGCTGTTGCCGGTGGTCAAAGGCATAAAACGTCCCTGCAGCATGGTACCGCCCCGGGATACCACCGAAGTGTAGGCACCCAGCCCCGTAAGACGTGCCCCCCGTTCCAGGGCCAGCGCCAGGGCTTTTTCTATTTCTTCTATAGCTTCATCCGGGGTGAGTTTTAGCATTTCCTCGGCGGTATGGGGTAAAGCGATAAACTCACCGTAAGCCCGGTGCCCGGCCGGTGATTCTACCGTAGTTTTACCAATGACAAACGGTTCAAGCACTTCATTGCCCAAATCAGCCAGTTGCTGCAGCTTCTCCCGGGACAGAACAGCCAGGCTGGCGTCAAATTCACAGTAGTTATTTAAATCTAAGGGATGAACCAGGAAGGCAAAGCGGCCTTCCCGGGGGTCAGGAGACGGTTGGTACCGGTCCCAGGGGTGTTTTTTTGTTTGGGTTACGTAAGGTACTTGCTGTTCTTTAAAGTCCAAAACCGGACGTAAAATTTCCAGGGTATTGCCGGCGTCCAGTACAGATAACACTTTTTCCAGGGATTTAAGGGCCATTTTACATTCTTCTAAAGTAACGGTCAGGGGTGGTTCTATGCGGATAACTTTGTTCCCGTTCAGGGTAGGGGCTACTCTTAATTTTTCCGTATTTAAAAGGTAACTGGTGATTAAAGGAGTAAGACTTTCCTGCTCGGAAAGAACGCTTAAAAGACAGCCGGAAAAATCGGTCCGGCTCATTTCAAATTCCAAACCCAACATATAGCCGCGGCCGCGTACGTCTTTTAACACCCGGGGGAAGCGGGATTTAAGGGTAAACAGCTCCTGAAGCAAATACTGCCCGTTTTTTTGGACCTGCTTGATAAGGGCCCGGTCATCCCGGGTTAAAATATCCAGCACTTTAAGCCCTACCCGGCAGCCAAGGGTATTGGCGGCAAAGGTGGAAGAATGCCTTTCGCCAAAGTCTTTGGTATAGGCGGCCGCGGTGCAAAGGCAAGCCCCAATAGGGTAGAGCCCGCCGCCCAAAGCCTTGGCTAAGAGCAATAAATCGGGACAAAGATTTTCCTCTTCGCAGGCAAAGAGCCTGCCGGTCCGGCCAAGGCCGGTTTGAATTTCATCTAAGATAAACAAAAGGCCGTGGGCGTGACATAGTTCCCTGGCCTGGGAAAGATAACCAGCCGGGGGAACTATAATCCCCCCTTCACCTTGAATTGGCTCCACAATAAAGGCGGCGTAATCAGAACCATTAGCTTCCAGTTCTTCCCGCAGGGCGGCCAGGTCACCAAAAGGAATGGATTTAAAGTCCGGCCCCGGAACGCCAAAAGGGGCCTGGTAATATTCTTTGCCGGTGGCGGAAAGGGCCCCTAGTGTCTTGCCGTGAAAACTATTAATGGTGCTCAGAATACCCGTTCTTTTTGTTGCCGCCCGGGCCATTTTTAGGGCTGCTTCTACCGTTTCCGCTCCGCTGTTGGTAAAAGTCACATACTCAAGCCCTTTAGGAGCCAGTTCAATCAAGCGCCGGGCCAGTTCCCCCGCCGCATCAAGGGCTGAGGGCTGGATAAAGCTAGGCTGGTTTTGGTGGCGCACCTCCTCTATAGCTTCCCAAATCCCGGGCGGATTAAAACCAAAAGGCAAAGCCCCGTAAGCGGCAATAAAGTCCAAATAACGGTTACCCGCGGTATCATAAAGGTAGTTGCCTTCCCCCCGGTTAAAAATCTTGTCTAGATGAATTTGTTCCAAAAGCCTGCCCAGGTGAGGATTAACGTAGGCGGTAAAATTATGCATTAAATACCTTCTCCTTATTTTTCAATATTTTTTAGCTGGCGAATCAACTGGCGCAGCTGTTCCGGATTAACCCAGCGGTCTTCCTTAATGGGAGAAATACCAATTTCCCAACTGATGACCTGGGAGCCCAAAATAGCTTCCATCAGTTTAATCCGCATATTAGAGCCGATGAAGATAACCGCGTCATAATTTTTAGCCTGAGAAATAAGAGACATAAACTCGTTAACCAAATCGGCCCCGCTTTTTTCTTCTACAAAGCGCCAGCGTTCTTCATCGCTCATGAGAAAAATAAAATCCACCCCTTCAGTCTGAGCCACGGCGGTTAATTCTTCGGTGTTGGCTACCGGAAAACCTACCAGGGCCAAGCGCGGGCCTTTACGAATCTCCCCCAGGCTTTCCAAACGGGAAATCAAGGTGCGGTCTATATTAAGACGCGCCGCCACTTCTTGCTGCGACAATCCTTCCTGACGTAACTGCAGAATTTGATCCACCGCCCGGTGAATACGCTCAGGGTTTAATACCTTATCCTGGATCCGAATAATATTCATAAACTCCCTCCTTTGTGCACAATATTGTGCTCATATCTTTTTATAAATATACCTTAATCTGTTATTTTAGGCAAGAGCAATTTTTTAGCAAAAAAAATGCCCGGTAGAATCTACATATTTTACCTTTTAGCTTAAAATATTCTACCGGGTGGTCGTTTTTAAACTTTAAACCCCCACCCTAACCCTCCCCCTTGAAGGGGGAGGGAAGGGAGGGGGCGTTATTTTGGAATCAACCTACTAGCCCCGCAAGTATTCAGTAAAGTTGACTGAATATTTACCCGGCTCTATACCTCTTTTACTTCTTCCGCCTCTTTTGCTTCTCCCGTCTCTTTTGCCTCCTTACCACAAAAACTACAATAGGTCCCTCCGGCCGGTAGTTCCCACTTACAATCCGGACAAATTAAAATACGGGGTTTAAAGCTATTAATTTTTTCCTCAATTTTCGCCTTTTCTTCTTCCAGTGCTTTGGTCTGCTGGCATAAACGTTCAATTTCCTGGTCCAAATTTTCTTTGCCCTGGTATTTTTGGTAAACCAGCGTTCCAATCCCGTGCAAGTTATTCTCTTTTTCTTTTTCCAGCTTCGATAAGTCAATTTTAAGTCTGGTTACTTCAAGTAGTTCCGAGGGTCTCTTGGTGGCCTCTTTAGTTACGTCTTTTGCTTTTTCGCCTAAATCCTTTGCCTTCTCCCCCAGATCTTTTGCCTTTTCCCCTATTCTTCGAAAAACATCTGCCATCTGTTTCCACCCCCTTTTTAAGTGGCCTTAAAGCTATGGTAAGCACTCAGTCAACTTACTTACCTTTTCTAAGGCAATCTGTTTTATTGACTATTTACAACTCCACGCCTGCTGCTACTTTTTTTAATCTTGCTACCTGATCTATCGCTTGATAAATCTCTAACCAGGAATGACAGCGCCATATTTCCCCCGGTAAATCGCCCTGATTATAAGGGGCATTAAATAAAATAACCGGAATGCTGCAAGCATTAATTTGAACCGCATTTCTCAAGCTGTCTTCCACAAATAAATTTACCCCTAGACGGACACAAACCTCTCTTTTATCGTGCTGACCCCATAAAACAAGACGATGATAAGGAATATTGTATTTTTCCATCCATTGCTTGGTTAAATGAAAATATTTTTCCTGCCGGGCAGAAATTAAACTGACCTCGTACATACTAACCAGCAACTTTAAATAATAATCTGCGCCCGGGATAATATCTGGACCAGAAATCAGGATATTTTCTTTGCTTAAGGCAAATTGCTTTAATTCCTCGGGACCAATCCCATATACTTTATATATATCGTAGTCGTCTATATCTTCCAGGGCGTTATTGACGCCAAAATATGTGTTTAATTCCTGAACTAATAAGTGAAAAGTATTGGCAATTACCCCGTCAATATCTATTCCTATGTGCA
>DMDI01000240.1 GCA_003445555.1 Desulfotomaculum sp.
GGATGGGCAGGGTGTGCCGCCGCATATGCTGCCGCAACCGCTGGGACAAAGGTAACTTTAATTGAAAAAACGGATATGCTCCTGGGAACTGGTTTAGTGGGGGGGATTATGCGCAACAACGGGCGTTACACCGCTACCGGGGAGGCTTGCGCTTTAGGCTGCGGCGATATTTTTAATCTTATTGAAAGCGTTACCCGGCACAGGCGGTTAAATTTTCCGGGTCATTATCACGCCTCCTTGTACGACGTAACAAAAATAGAATCCGTAATTAAAAAGACTCTTATAGAGAAAGGTATCGACCTTCACTTACAAAACCGGGTAATAGGTGCTTTTAAGAAAGGGAATGAGCTTACGGAAGTTTATACGGCCCAGGGAAAAAACTTCGCGGGAGAGATTTTTATTGACGCTACCGGTACGGCCGGTCCCATTAAAAACTGTACTCAGTTGGGCCTGGGTTGCGCGATGTGTATTTTACGTTGCCCTACCTTTGGGCCCCGCGTAAGCTTAACCGATAAAGCAGGAATAAAAGAAATCAGGGCCGGCGAAGGGTTTCCTCATTTTGAAGCCATGAGTGGTTCTTGCAAATTAGACAAGAAATCACTTGCTCCCTGGCTGGTTTTGCAGTTGGAAAAGAATGGGGTTGTTGTTTCGCCTTTACCTCACGATATTCAAAATGAGATTCAAAAAAAGGAAAGTACCCAACCGAAAGCAAAAGCTTGCCAGCAGTACAATCTGGTGGAATATACTAAAAATTTAGTTTTACTGGATACCGGGCAGGCCAAGTTAATGACCCCGTTTTTTCCTTTAGAAATATTAAGAAAAATAAAGGGGTTTGAAGAAGCGCGTTACGCCGACCCTTATTCAGGAGGAAAGAGTAACTCTGTCCGTTTCATGGCCATTGCCCCTTGTGACGACAGCTTAAAGGTTGAAGGAATATCTAATTTGTATTGCGCCGGCGAAAAAACGGGGTTGTTGGTGGGCCATACGGAAGCAATAATTACCGGCTTTCTGGCGGGATATAATGCCGTGTGCCGCCTGGCGGGAAAAGAGCCCTTAGTTTTACCCCCTGAATTAGCGGCCGGGGACTTGATTTATTTTATGCACCAAGAAATGAAGACTCAGGAAGGAATGAAGAAAAAATACACCTTTTCAGGCTCGGTTTATTTTGAGCGGATGCTGGACTTAGATTTATATACCACGGACCTAAAAAATATCGGGCGCCGGGTAGCAAAAACCGGTTTAACAGGGATATTTAAAAGAAAGATTCTTTAGTGGCTGAACTTGTAAAAAAGCAAGTTCTATTTTTTTCCTTGCCTCATAAAAATAAAAGGAAGATTATGAGAAAGTAAGGACAGATATAAGGGAGAAGGACAGGCAAGTGGTTAATTTCATCTGGTTGGCCTTAATTGTATTGGGGGTAATTGTAGCCGCAACGTCCGGAAAAATTGAAATAGTAACCCTGGCTGCTTTAGAAGGGGCCAATGATGCGGTAAAAACCTCTCTTAACCTTATAGCCGTTATAACTTTCTGGCTAGGGATAATGAAACTCGCCGAAGCAGCGGGTTTGGTTCAATGTCTGGCCCGGCTGACCCGCCCCTTGCTTCGCTTTTTGTTTCCTGAGATTCCCCAAAATCATCCCGCGCTCGGGGCTATTGTTATGAACCTTTGCGCTAACATCCTTGGGTTGGGAAACGCGGCCACCCCCATGGGATTGATTGCTATGCAGGAAATGCAAAAACTTAACCGGGGCAATCTTAAAACAGCTACCAGCGCCATGTGTACTTTTTTAGCCTTAAACACTTCTTGCATCACCCTGATTCCCACCATAATTATTGGGATTAGGTTAATGCATAACTCGGCCGACCCTACGGCTATTGTAGGCCCAACTATTTTTGCCACTGCTTGCGGCATGATTGTTGCTATAATCGTAGACCGGTTTTTGTATTTTTTTCACCGCAATCGTTAGCCAGTAGGGCAGGCTTGTAGGATAGGCCGGGGGCAACCTAGTATAATGTTTCGTAATTATCGCTTCAATTACCGACCCGCCCCCACCTAACCTCCCCCTTGAAGGGGGAGGGAAGGGAGGGGGCGTTATTTTGGAATCAACCTACTAGTTTAAAATATAGGGTTATTAACCATAATTTCCTCTCGTCCTGGACCAACCCCAATTAAAGCAATAGGCACCCCGGTCAACTCTGCCAAACGTTCCAGGTAATGCCGGGCGTTGCCAGGCAAGTCCCCGTATTTTCTGACGTGAGAAATTTCCTCCCGCCAGCCCGGAAATTCTTCATATAGTGGCTTGCAGTTACTTAATTCGTGTAAAGTGGCGGGAAATTCTTTTACAATTTCTCCTTTGTACTGGTAAGCAACACATAATTTTATATTTTCCAGGCCTGAAAGCACGTCTAATTTTGTAATGGCTAAATAATCCAGTCCGTTTATCCGGGCCGCATACCGGGCCACCACCGTATCAAACCAGCCACAACGGCGCGGCCGGCCGGTCGTAGTACCGTATTCGTGACCCCTGTTTCGTAAATGCTCACCTGTTTCATCTGTTAATTCTGTAGGAAACGGCCCTTCTCCAACTCTAGTAATATACGCTTTTGCTACTCCGGTAACCCAGTTAATTTTTTTAGGGCCCATCCCGGCCCCCAGACAGGCGGCGGCGGCAACTGGATGGGAAGAGGTTACGTAAGGGTACGTTCCGTGGTCTAAATCCAGCAGTGTTCCCTGAGCCCCTTCAAATAAGATATGCTTGCCTTGCTCTATGGCTTGATTAACAATAAGCGATACATCAGCCACGTACTTACGCAATGCAACCGCATACTTTTTGTAAGCCGCCTCTATTTCCTTAAAGTCAAATAGCTCCCGGTTGTACACCTTAGCCAACAATTTGTTTTTTTCTTTTAAAGTATAGGCCAGCCGGGGGTTAAATTCTTCCGGCTCAATCAAGTCGGCCACTCTTATCCCTAGCCGGGCCGCTTTATCCATATAGGCCGGTCCTATACCGCGGCAGGTAGTGCCAATCTTCCCTGTTCCCCGGCATTCCTCTTCACATTGGTCTATTCGGCAGTGGTAAGGGAAAATTAAGTGCGCCCTCGGGCTAATCCTTAAATTGTCTACTACAATCCCGCGCCGTACCAGGCCTTCCAATTCATTGATCAATACGGCCGGATCAATAACCACCCCATTACCAATGAGACATAGTTTATCGGGATACAAGATGCCTGAGGGAATTAAATGCAGTTTAAATTCCTCCCCGTTAACCACCACGGTATGGCCAGCATTATTTCCACCCTGGTAACGGACAACTAAATCGGCCCTTTGGGCTAAAAAATCAGTCACTTTACCCTTACCTTCGTCCCCCCACTGAACCCCCACCAGTACCACCGTAGCCATATTTTTGTGCCTACTGATTCTTCTCAAATTACGTTTAAAATCGCCCGGGCGGCTACTACTCCAGACGCTGAAGCCTGAGCCAGCCCCCTTGTTACCCCGGCCCCGTCTCCCACGGCAAAAAGGTTTTTAACTCTTGTTTCCAACTCTTTGGTTAAAGCCAGACGGGAAGAATAAAACTTTACTTCTACCCCGTAAAGCAAGGTATAGCGTGAAAACACCCCCGGCACCACTTTGTCTATTGCTTTTAGCATCTCGACAATGGCTACCAGGTGCCGGTACGGAAAAACTAAACTTAAGTCTCCCGGGGTAGCCTTGGTTAACGTGGGAACAGTGAGGCCTTTTTTTAGACGTTCCGGTGTACTCCGTTTACCGTCCAGTAAATCGCCCAACCGCTGGACAATAACTCCTCCGCCTAAAAGGTTGGCTAAACTGGCCACATATTTTCCGTAAGCAATAGGTTCTTTAAAAGGCTCGGTAAAGGTTTTACTCACCAGAAGCGCAAAATTAGTGTTATTAGTTTTTTTATAGGCGTGAGTATGTCCATTTACGGAAATTACCCCGTTAACGTTTTCCAGAACAACTTCCCCGTGAGGGTTCATGCAAAAGGTACGTATTTTATCTTCAAAAGTTCTGGAGTAATAAATAAACTTAGCTTCATAAAATGTTTGCGTTAACGGCTCCATTATTGCGGCCGGCAGTTCTACCCTTACCCCAATATCTACCGGGTTTACCGCCATATCTATTTTTAAGCGCCGGGCCTCCCCGGCCAACCATTCTGCCCCTTCCCGGCCGGGGGCCACCACTACCCAGCGGGCGTAAAGATAATTACCGTCTTCCGTAACTACTCCCTTAACCATATCTTCATCGGTAATTATAGCCTCTACCGCCTTGGTCGTGTGTATTTCAACCTGGGAGCTTAATAAATAATCCCGCATCCGTTGGAGTACTTCCTGGCAACGCCCGGTTCCCATATGCCGGATAACTACCGGCATTAACTTCATTTCCGCAAAAGTGGCTTTTTGCTGATACTCCTGAATTTTCTCTCTATTTTCTAGGCCATATATCTCCCCTGGGGCACCAAATTTCTGGTAAATTTGATCCACATAATCAATTACTTGATTTAACAATCGCTCCTCAATATACTCGCTTAAATTACCCCCAACCTCCGTGGACAAAGTTATTTTTCCGTCGCTAAAAGCGCCTGCCCCTCCCCAACCACAGGTTATTGAGCAGGGTTTACAATGTAAACAAGCGTTAACTTTACCTTTGGTAGGACAAATTCTTTTTTCCAGTTCCTGTCCTTTTTCAAGCAATAATATTTTTAAGCCAGCCTTTTGTTTAACTAATTCAAGCGCCGTAAAAATACCGGCCGGGCCGGAACCAATAATAATTACATCGTAGAATATTTTTTTGCCCTTCTTTCATAAGCGAAAGCCAAAATAATTTTAACAAAACTAACCCTTTTATGTCAAGAAAAACAGCATATTCGACCACTTTCTATTTAATCTTCATTCTCCCAGGCTAGATTTACAAAACGGGTAAATTCTTTCAAAAAGGCCATTTCAATCGTGCCGGTAGGCCCATTTCTTTGCTTAGCTACAATTAGCTCGGCAATGCCTTTTTTTTCCGTATCTGGTTTATAATATTCTTCCCGGT
>DMDI01000151.1 GCA_003445555.1 Desulfotomaculum sp.
TCAAATCTATTGACTATCAACAGTTAACATCTAGGGCGCAAATAAGCCGCTCTCTTGGTTCCATTTTAAAAACCCCTTATTTAATCAAACAACTCTCCAAAGACATCCAATAGAGTGTGTTTCCTTTTCTTTTTGGGCGGGTAATCGTAATGTTCACGATGGCCGTAATCTTTTTTATGATAGTCCTTTTCTTTATAGTATTCCTTTTCATAATTTTGAACATGGGGTTGCCCAGGCGCTTGAGGGTATTCAGCCTGGAAATCTCTGGCCAGGGAAATTACTTTATCCAACTCGCCGTGGTCCAACCAGACCCCGCGGCAGGAAGGACAAATATCAATTAAAATACCATACCTGGGGATTTCTTGAAGGGGGCGCTGACAAACAGGACAGTCTTTCATAAATAAATTTGCCTCCTTTTATAATTTTAAGATCGACGTTCAAATTATAACCTTTATTAAAAAATACGGCAAGGAATTTTACCTTAATAATTTGTAACTACTCAGGTTCAAAGGGATAAAGGCACAGAGGCACAAAAATTTTTTGTCAGACTTGCAGATCTCTATACGTTTTCATTTTACTTTGGACCTTTTTACGTTTGAACCTTTGTGCCTACCTGAATAGTTACAATAATTTATTATAACTAAATATTACCTTTTATTTTACCGGTAAAACCTGTTTAATTTTTTATCCCTCAAACTTTTAACCTTCGACCTCGCGGGTGTACCTTCTTCCCATATCTCTTCTTTTTTCTCTTGAAGTTCCGGCAAATTTTCTTCATTTGTTCTTAGGTCTTCCGGCTGGGGAGTAATTATTTCAGTTGGTTCAAGAGGTCCGGGAGGCAAGGGTTCGGGCAAAGGTTCGGGTAATGGTTCGGGTAAAGGTTCAGAACCCGTTTCAGGAATAGCAGGGGTATAAAGTGGTTGAGGCGCTTCAGGGATTATTTTACGCCATGGTTTTTCAGTCTGGTCTTTTATTCCTAAAGAGTCAAGCATCACCTGGCGCCAGATTGAAGCACCATACTTACCTCCGGAGGCGCCGGGCATATAGCGGGGAATATCCCAACCCATCCAGACTACTCCAGCCAGGTGAGGGGTATAACCGCAAAACCAAATATCCTTGCCCCGGTCAGTTGTTCCAGTTTTACCGGCCACATCAAGGTTAAAAATTCTTGCCCGCGTACCCGTTCCATAATTTACTACCGCCCGCAGCATTTCGGTCATCATTTGCGCCGTGTGCGGAGTCATTACCCGGCGTGATACCGGATTTGTTTCTTCCAGGATGGTGCCGTTAGCCTGGGTAATACGGGTAATTGCCGCCGGAGCAGTATAAATACCGTTGTTGGCAAAGGTGGCGTAAGCGGTTGCCATTTGTAAAGGGGTTACTCCTTTATGCAACCCACCTAAGGCTATGCTTAGGCCTTCTCTGGTTGGTTCTATGTAGGTAAAGCCCATTTGGCGGGCAAAGGCTATGGCTTGAGTGAGTCCTACTTGATTAAGTAATTTTACCGCGGGTACATTTATCGAGTATGCCAGGGCGTCTTTTAAGGTAACGGCTCCCCGGTGCCAGCCATCGTAATTCTTCGGACGATAATCACCATAACTAACCGGGGTGTCACTTATTACGCTATTTGGGGTCATATTAAGATGTTCTATGGCTGGTGCATAAGCAATAATGGGTTTAAACGCCGAACCTGGTTGCCGGTAAGCCATGGTAGCGCGGTTATATCCTAAATTAGCGGTATGTTCCCGGCCCCCCACCAGGGCTCTTATAGCATTGTCTCGCGGATCAAGCACTACTATTGCTGCCTGCGGCTGTAAGTTTTGTTGGTTATCACGGGTTGTAAAGGGGAAGTTTGCCCTTTTAGATAACGCTTTTTCGGCTGCTTTTTGCATGTTTTGATTTAACGTGGTATAAACTTTCAAACCATCGTGATATAAATATTCCTCACCATATTTTTTCCCTACCTGCTGCACAACATAATCCACAAAATACGGGTAGGAGTATGATGATGAGAAATTGGCCGCATTTTTATTCAGTTTTAATGGTTCTTGTGCGGCCTGCTCCCGTTCTTGGGCGGTGATAAATCCATGCTTTACCATTAATTCTAAAACAGAATTACGCCGGACGATAGACGCTTGGGGGTTGCGGAAGGGAGAGTAGTAACTGGGTGCTTGAGGCAATCCGGCTAGCAGCGCCGCTTCGGAAAGGGTTAAGTCATTTATATTTTTTTTAAAGTAAGTTTCCGCGGCAGCCCCTACCCCCCTCGCGCTCTCGCCAAAGTAGATATTATTTAGGTAGGCCAAAAAGATTTCTTCTTTGGAATAACGGCGCTCAAGCTGTAAAGCCAGAATAATCTCCTGAATTTTGCGTTTTAGGGTTCGCTCAGGCGTCAAAAAAGTATTTTTTACTACTTGCTGGGTAATGGTACTGCCACCCTGGATTATTTTTTGATGGCTGATATTAGCCCAGGCAGACCGTAAAATGGCCCAAAAATCAACCCCGTGGTGCTGATAAAAACGTGCGTCTTCAGCCGCTAGAAACGATTCCTTTACCACCTTAGATACATCAGCATACTTTACCGGAAGGAAGTTTTCACTTTTTAACTCCGCAAAAGGTTTTCCGTATACGTCATAAAGTACGCTCGGCCCTTTATGGTTTAGGGTACCTACTTTTAGAGCGGGTAAATCGCGCGCATACACATAAGCAAGGCCACTGGCTACCCCTCCGGTAACAAGAAAGAGCAATAAAAGCAAAACAACAATAATTTGCAAAATATTAAACCGGCTTTTTTTCCGTTTTTTTATTTTTCTCTTTTTCTTCATATTAATTAAACAATTAAAAAATTAACCTGGCTTATGCCTTGTTTATTTCAACATATACCAGGTAAATGACCCTCAGCTAAATTCTTTCTGGTGCCGAAGGCGGGAATCGAACCCGCACGGCCTTGCGGCCACCGGTTTTTGAGACCGGCGCGTCTGCCAGTTCCACCACTTCGGCATAA
>DMDI01000219.1 GCA_003445555.1 Desulfotomaculum sp.
GGTCTTGGTCAAAATTTCTATTCCGTTTTCCTGAAACAGGGCCTCCAATATCTTTGAAGCTGTTTCGTCAATCACCGGGGCCAGTATTCTTTCCGCCAGTTCCACCACCCAAACATTTAGGCCCCTTTTCTTTAATACTTCGGCCGCCGTTAAATTTAATACTTCCGCGGCCATTAAACCGATTACCCCACCGCCAAGAATAACCACATTTTTTACCTGGTCTAGTATCTTTTCTATTTGTAGGGTATTATTTAAGCTTAAAAAACCAAAAATATTCTTTTTATCAAGACCGGTTAAGGGAGGGGTAAGGGTACTTGCTCCGGTGGCTAAAAGAAGTTTTTCGTACCCCACTTGTTCACCGTTAGCCAGTTCTACTTCTTTGGATTTAAAATTAATCCGGACCGCTTTTTTACCCAATAAAGGGGTAACGTTAAATTTTTGATAAAAATCGGGCGGCCGGTAATAAATGTTTTCCAAGCTAATTATCCCGCTCAAATAATAAGGGAGAAGGGCCCGGGAATAAGTGTGGTAAGCTTCTTCGGAAATAAGGGCCAGCGTACCCTCTTTATCCACGCTTCTAAGCCCTTCGATGCAACCTATTGCCCCGGCGGAGTTACCAATAATCAGATAATTAAATTTGGTCACTTTAGCCTCCTGCTTGAAAAAATTTGTTCCTATAACCTTTCTTTATTATTTATTAGTTTTTAGTTTTAGGTTTTTGGTTTTTTAGTTTAATCATCCGAAACGTAAACCAGAGCCTCGTTTGGACAGTGGCTGACGCAATAAGGAAAGTCCAGTTCCGCACAAAGATCACACTTGACAATTTTTTGATTTTCCGGCTCCACGGTAATACAACCGTAAGGACAGGCCATTACGCAACTGTAGCAGCCAACACATTTCAATTTATCGTAAATAACCCGGCCAGTCTCTAAGTCTTTGCTTAAAGCCCCGCTAATACAGGCAAAAACACAATCCGGTTCAAGGCAGTGCCTGCACGGCAAGGCAAAAGTTAAAGGTAATCTTTCTTCAATAATTATCCTGGGCAAAGGTTTTGGTTTTTCATAAAGAAAAGCCTTTAAAATATTCTTTGACTTAGAGTGGGCTACAGTACACCAGATTTCACATAAATGACATCCGATACAAACTTCCGGTTTAACCAAAATTTTTCCGATTCCAATCTCCTCCTAAGTTTACCCGCTTAAAAAAAACAACCCACCGGAGGTAAAAATAAGATACTGCCAGGGTACTTTTTTAAATACCTTCACCATGCCTTTTATATCCCACCAGAAAGATGAAGGTCTAAAGTAGGGGCGTATGGCCATACGCCCCTACATCCTTCCCCATTAACAGTATTAATTTTTCCTACCCGTGGGCTTCGTTGCCCGTATGATTGACCCCTCATTGGGCCATTTTAAACCCGCGTTTTTAGGTGAAAACTATTATATCATATATTTTTTAAAAAAAAAGCGTTTTTTTAAAATATTTTTTGCTTTGTAAACTTTTTTGGCTTTTTAGTCATAAGCTAAGCGTTCTCAAGGGATAAATTGAAACTGAAACATCGCAAAAAGCTCAAAAAAATTCAAAACCCCTTTAAACTTCCAAAGCAAAATACCCAGGCAAATTTACTTTGGAAAAAAGGGGTCTTGTTATTAGCTTCCTTGCTTACTTATTTTGTTTCTATTTCCCCGCTCTTTATCCTAGTCCCTCTTCTTTCTTCCGTCATCAAGGCGTATGAACCTGCGGTCACCAAAATACCTAAAATAATATCATTCCACATTGCAGTTATATTTTGCGCGTAACCCAATATAAATGGCGCAATTATCAACCAGATACCAAGTATAATTCCTATCCAAGTATATTTTAGCAAAAACTTTACCTCCTTGTTTTATTTAGTTTTTTTCTTTACTGGTAGTTTAACTATTTTAACGCTAAATTATTCCTCAATCACAATATTCAGGCCTTTCTACTTTTTTAGAAGACCGCATTTAATTATTCTTTTTTCGGTTACTACAAAATGCATCCTATAGTCATGCGGACGGTTACAAATTTCCGGATATATTTGAAACTCAAAAGCTAAGGCTAAAATCACCGTATCCGGTCTTGTTTGAGGTAAAAAGCGGTCGTAAAATCCCCCTCCGTAACCCAAACGGTTCCCTTTAAAGTCAAAGGCTATACCCGGCACAACTACCAAATCTAAATCTTCTGGTTTTAACGGGTGCAAACGGTCAGGAGCAGGTTCAAGGATACCCCACGTTCCCGGGACTAATTCGGTCCATGAGTGCTGCAAAAGTGAAGGGATGAGCCGGCAATTAGCCACATCAGTAAACGGAACAGCCACCCGCTTATCCCGTTTTAACGATTCGTCGATTAGTTTTTTTGTTCCTACCTCATTTTGAAAATCTACGTAGGTCATAAGCGTACCCGCGTATTGGTATGCGGCCAGGGTAAGTAAATTTGATAAAACCAGGGTGCTTTTTTCTTCTACCTCATTAATACTTAAGGATTTGCGCAAGGTCAATACTTTTTTGCGCAGGTCGTTCTTAGCCATAAGAATTCCTTTTTGTAGGTTGCTTAAATATTACTGGGCGCGGTTTTTTAGCTAAACTGTCCCGTCTGTCCCGAGCATTAACCCGGGAGCGGCGTTTAAAGAAAAAGGGGCTTGTTCCCCCCGCAAATATTTATAGTACCCCGCACACGCAATCATGGCGGCGTTATCCGTGCAAAACACCGGTTCTGGATAAATAACTTCAATCTTTTCCTTATTTGCCCGCGTTAAAAATCGAGTTCTTAATTGCCTGTTTGCCACCACTCCGCCGGCTAAAACGACCGTTTTTACCTGATACCGGGCGGCAGCGGCAAAGGTTTTGTCAACCAAAACATCAATTACGGCTTTTTGAAAACTGGCCGCCACGTCAGCCGGATTTATCATTTCGTTTTTTTGCTGGCTTTTTCGTAAGTAATTAATTACGGCTGTTTTTAAGCCGCTAAAACTAAAGTCCAGGCTATCTTCAGCTAAATAAGCCCGGGGGAAGAAAATGGCCTCCTCTTTTCCTTGACGCGCGATTTCTTCAATAAGCGGTCCACCAGGATAACCTAATTTTAAAACCCGGGCTATTTTATCAAAAACCTCTCCCGCGGCATCGTCCAGGGTACCGCCTATAAACTGGTAACTGCCGTGACGTTCCATTAAGATTAATTCGGTATGTCCGCCGCTAACAACCAAACAAATTAAAGGAAAGGGCAGGACGGGCGAGCTAATAAAATTAGCGTATATATGTCCCTCTAAATGATTAACGGCTAACAAAGGAACATTTAAACCGTAAGCTATGGCTTTAGCCGTGGCTATACCCACTAATAAAGCTCCGGCCAGTCCCGGTCCGTAAGTTACGGCTACGGCTTGAATCTCCTTAAAGCTTAAACCGGCTTCTTCTAAAGCAACTCGAATTACCCCGTTAATTAACTCCAGGTGTTTGCGGGAGGCCACCTCGGGCACAACACCGCCAAATTTTTGGTGAATTTCTACCTGGGAGGAAATAATATTTGAACTAATTGTTATCCCGTCTATCACAACGGCGGCGGCAGTTTCATCGCAGGAAGTTTCTATCCCTAAAATAGCTACGCTCATTTTTTTTATCCTTTTCTTATGTTGGCGAATAAAATATCTTGAGCCAAATAAATTCTAATTCCTGGTTAAAATTGGGTTATTTTCTCACCCTAAAATTTCAATCGGTATCATTAAAAACAAAACTTTAAGGAGAAGAAAAATAAATTGCGCTTGCTCACTTACAATATTCATTCAGGCCGGGACGTTAATGAAAAACCGTCCTTACGTAAACTATCCCGGATAATTCAGCAAATAAAGGCTGATATAATTGCCCTTCAGGAAGTGGACGTTTATTCTTGGCGCAGTTATTTTCGTCACCAGGCCCGCTATTTGGCCCGCAGCTTAAAAATGAATTTTGTTTTTGGGGCTAATATGCGTTATTTTTGGGTAATGCGGTACGGAAACGCTATTTTGTCCCGTTACCCTATTTTAGCTTGCCGCAACCATCCTCTTCCCTCATTTAAAGAAAAGCGGGGCCTGCTTTTAGCTTTAATAGCTTGCCCAAAACAAAAAATATTTTTCCTTAATACCCACTTAGGATTAAGTGACCGGGAGCGGGTTTTTCAAGTTAAAGAAATTCTTTACCTCGCCACCGGCTTTAAGCTACCTTTTGTTTTGGCCGGAGATTTAAATGCTTCTTTTGCGGCTATAGAATTAAAGCCCCTTTTAACTTGCTTCCAATCAGCCAAGCCGGTTGTTCACAACGACTGCGCCTCTTTTCCGGCCAACCATCCTCAGTTTTGCCTAGATTATATCCTTTTGTCAAAAGACTGGGAGGTAAATACAACCTATATTTTACCGGTTGAAGGATCTGATCACCTTCCGGTAATAGCAGATGTTAGCTTAAATGTTGTTTCATCCTAAAGGGGCTCCCCCAGTTCAGTCATTAAATCTCTAAAAACCTGACCCGTTGAATATGGCAGGATTAATTCAGCCTGTGAGCCCCAGGGAGTATTCTCACGGTTAATAATTACTAACCGGCGGGCCAAACGGGGTAAATTTGCCACGGGATAAACCTGTAAGCTGCAACCGGAAACAACCATCAATTGACAGCCGGACAAAGCCTGGGAAGCTTGAAAAAAATCCTCGCTCATCTGGTCCTCAAATAATACCACGTCAGGACGGAGCACGCCACTACAGGCATCACAAAGGGGCGGGTTTTGGTTACAATTGAATTTATTTACCAGGAGATCGAAAGGGTAGCTTACGGCGCATTTCATACAGTGACAGGTACGGAAATGTCCGTGCACCTCCCATACTTTTTCCGACCCTGCTTTACGGTGCAGGCCGTCCACATTTTGCGTAACTACTCCCTCTATATAGCCTAATTTTTCT
>DMDI01000040.1:0-572 GCA_003445555.1 Desulfotomaculum sp.
ATTAATACCCATTCTTTTGTCAACAATAGCCAGAAACCTAAAATAGCCTTATCTTCACCTGCCTCGCCACATTTGTCATCCCTTCTGCGCTGTAAATCAAATGATACACCGGCAATTGGCTTAAGCGCCCAGGTAATCCATGAGGGCAGTTCCTCGTCAATATGGACTTTCATTTCCTCTTTTTCACGAGCTACCTTTTCCTTGATCTTCTGGCGAAAAATTTCCTTTATCTCGCTATTCTGGCGTATTATCCGTGCGGGCACTCAAATCTCTCCTTTCATACCAAATGTGGTTCTCGCTTTTTAATTCACCTGTACCAACCCTAAATTAAGGGAATATTCTCATTATTTTCTAAAGGAAAGAAATGAACTCTTGACGCAATTTTTCTAACCTCTCCAGTCCCTTCACCTGCCGAGTAAAGTACAAATTAGTGCAATTGGCAAATAAGTCCAGGAGGTACGGGATAAACAAGAATACTTTCAGTCCCCTTGTAATCGGGTCAATTGGTGCAACACTATAGCTAGAATTGTCTTCTGAGGCAGGAAGCTTATCTTTCAGTCCCCTTGTCATCG
>DMDI01000040.1:588-6568 GCA_003445555.1 Desulfotomaculum sp.
TCATCGGGTCAATTGGTGCAACGGGGGGCATAAACAAAAACATTAGCAAAGCAAAAGAAGCTTTCAGTCCCCTTGTCAGCGGGTCAATTGGTGCAACTTGGAAAAGCATAACTCGACAGGTTAAAACTTTTTAAAATTTCTTCTTAACTACCATCATTTTTGCAGTTGTCCTTTTATGACTTTTGTTCATTATCTTAATTCTACACAATGCTTTATATTGACATATAACATAAAACGTGTTACTTTATGATTATACTCCCTCATAATTAGGCATACATTATATAAAGTAGCCTGACGGAAGGGTCAAAAATGAACAAACCCATAACAACAAGGAGGTCACTCAAAATGCCCGCACCAGCGGAGAAAAAACAAAACGACTACGAAGAACGCAGGCAAAAGCTAGAACAGGCCAGAATGCTTCACAAAAGCATTTCCAAGAAAATGAGCATTGCTGGCATAACCCGCCAGGAAATAAAAGAAGATGTTTGCAAAGTACGGGCATATGTCAGAAAAACCAGTTATATCGGTCGCAATTGACACAAACGTTTTAGTTCCCTCTCTTTACAGCCGCACCCCTATAGCCAGATTTATTTTATCTGGCAAACTTACTTTTATTTGGAATCCTTTCATTCACAATGAAGCCTCCAAGATAATTAATAGGTTAGCTGACCGATACTACAAAAAAGCCGGTGTTCAATCAGAAGAAATTATAAAATTGCTTGAGTTGATCACCGATTTAGGCATCGAAGTACCCGATATGCCAGACGACTGGCCATCGATATCAAGCGATAGGAACGATGACCCTTTTCTTTGGGCCGCGCTGACCGGTGGCGCCGAATACATCATTTCAGACGATGAATCACACATGTTAAAGCTAAAAGAGTTTTGCGGCATTCCCATAGGAACCCCGGGAGACTTTTTTGAATGGGTGAAGATTGCCCACCCGATACCTAAGCCCCGGTGGTGATCAATCTCTTTTTTTCTCTTTTTGGTTGTCTTTTCATATTTATGATCCCATATTCTCCTTGCGTCTTTAATCGGCAAAAGAATTGTCCTGTGTTTTGGCCCTCATGACTTGTGTGATATCCAGGTGTGGTACCGGTGCAACTTACCGTTTCCTCCAAAACTTCCTGAAGTGTTATAAGGCATTCGTCTTCACTGTCACCATCAGCCCATACTCCTGGACAGGAGGGAATTTTTGCAAAATAAGTTCCGTCATTATGTTTTTTAATTTTTGCTTCTTTCATCGCTGCGTAAATAAATGAGGTAAATAAACCACCGGGCATTTTTGCTTTTACTTCTCTTTTTTGTTGAACTCGAGGCCAGATAGACATTTAAAAACACCTCGCTTTCATTTTTCAAGTTATTTTAACGTAATTGTATTTTATCATATTTACATTCTTTAGTATTCCTGATTGAATAAATATTTATCAGCTAAGCAAAAGGTAGCGCCTGGTAGCTGCGTGTACCGTATATTCGGTAAATTAGTTCATCAGCATTTGCATAATATTCAAAAGGAAGCTCAATTAAATTTAAGCTTTCAAGGGGAGGGAACATTTTTTGTCGAAGCAAATCTTCATTGTCAATATAGTACTCGATAAGAGTTTCAATTAAATAAAAATTTTTTATTTTAGGATCATCTTCAAATTTATCAAGGATATGATATATACCTTTGACATTTCTGTAAAATGGAACCAGTACACCCATTAAAACAGACATGCTTTTTCTCCCACCAGCCAGAGAAAGGTAGATTGTGTTAGTAGTATTATTTTCTAAGATTGTGTAAATACCTTGCAAAAAATGGTAGCAATCCCCAGAGGTGCTAACATCAGAAAAAGGAAAACTACAAGCTGTTACTGGTAAAGAATAAACCTTCTTTAATTGCTCTTCTATAATATTAAAGGCATCTTTAATATTTTCTGCTTTTTCCGGGTATAAAACAATAACCTCGTCAAGGTTGATTTGTTTGATTTCCTTTAAGGCCTTAACCATAGCCGTAATCACAATAGGAGATTTCCCAAGTGAAGCAATAAGAATAGATTTAGGCATTTTAAAAAACCTCTATCTTTTATGGTGTGTTTTTGATAGGTACATCATGGTTATTTTCAAACCAGTTTCTATCAACTGCTATCGGGTAATGGTAAGAAGTAGTATTATTTGGGTCCCAATTCCAAATATACCTTAAAGAATTAAGAACAGGTGAGTTAGTATTGGTTGTAAATCCAGAAATTTGACTGGCAATATAATTATTTAAATCCTGAGGATTAATTTCCTTACTGTAATGTATTTCGCTATTGGCAAAGTCGGTATAACGTTTTTTCATGTTTCTTAAGGTGAGGTTTGTAATTTCAATTTTTATACTTCCCAGGCCAGAAGGCTTGGCGTAGCCAATTTTGTGTCGCATTGATTCTTCGAGAACAATAGCATAAAGCAGCGCCTGCCATTCACTTTCTTCCAGGTTGGTAAAATGTGCAGAAAAAGAAAACTTTGAACCCTTATCCAAAGGGATAATATATTGACTGAATTTACTATCTCTATTGTCCAGGGTAAGACCTTGAGGAAAATGAAAATAATATTTTCGTCCAGCAATTTTATCCTCTTTCATGTAAAACGCAGTATGGTGTGGCTTAGGCCCCATCAAGTCAATAGTATGAATTGGTTCATGTTCGATAGGATTTATACAGATGGCATCCTGAAAACAAACCTTTCCTTCAAATACCCCTTCCTTTTTTAACCAACCAAATATACGGCAGGAAGTACATAGATTTTCAGGTTTAAAGCATAAACGAAATGCCTCTGGTAACCCGTCCTTGAGATTTATTTTTCCTTTTTGATTACCTTTTCTATATATTTCATCAAATTTAGAAAAACACCCATTGGCAACTGTTTCTACCAGGTTGCGAAATAAACCCTTTAATGATGTAGCAGGAATAATATATTTGTTGTCTTTATTTTTAATAAAAGTTTTTGGGGTATGATTATTATTTGTTTTAATGAACACTGGCGTTTCTGCACTTATAACAGCGGTCAAATGTCCTGAAATACCCTCAAATTTATCATGCATTGTTGACGGGTGACGCTCTGGTGAAATATCCCAGCTTACAGGCACGAAATCATAGGGGTTCATCTGGTTTCACACCTCCTCGAGGTCGTAAAAACGGGAAAATATAACCTGCCCCGTCTCTTTGTCAATATATTCAAAAGCTTTTAATTCCACCCTTGTTTTCTTATTTGTTTCTGATTCAACAGGATATTGTAAAATACGGGGAATTTGAAGCTCTATAAATAGATTTTTTTCATTTCGTTCCAACTGTTTCAATATTTCGGATGTTACTTTTTTACCCCATAATAAGTAAGTTGAAGTTGAAGTCTCCAAATATTCAGTGGGTATAGAGTTAAGTTCTGGGAGTATAATATCTTTGCCTGCATAAACCACCCAAAACTCTCCACTTTCAGTAATTTCCCAGCGTAATTCCCTGTCGTAGTCAAATATTCGTCCTTTTTCAAAGGTTGAAAAAAGAAAATCATAATTGAATTTTTGAAAAATAATTCCCTTTTGATCTTTATCCAACCAGCTTTTTGGTACCCTTTCTAAAATCATATAGCACTTGTTTAAAGACCAGTTAATTTCTTTTATTAGAATAGAGATATCTTTTACTACTCCAGAACATAGCTTCTCAATCATTGCAGTTCATCTCGCCCGTATTTTTTAAGACCTAAATTTTGAACTTTCATTCTATCAGGTACTGGCCAATTCTGAATATGTTCTACAAAGGCTGCTATTGCTTTTTCAATAAGCATTGATAAGGATTTATGCTCGTTATCATCTTTAAATACCTGCTTCCAACGTATGCCCTCAGATATACCGGGCACCTCTATACCAAGATTTAACAAGTCATTTTCTATGGTACCATAATCTTCTGATTCCGATTGAGACATAAACTTACCTAAACCCCAAATTTCTTTTTTTAATTCATTACAGACAAGAGGCTTGAGGTATTGAATGGTTACAGACTCAATCTTACCTTTAACTTTCCCCAAGCCTCTTGATTTACCAGAGCCGATCTGGATAATTCCATCTTCGATATCTTTAATTAAAAGCATAAGTGCTCCTAACTGCCATATTTCAAAATTACGTAGATAAATTTTTGTTTCAAAGGTAACCCCGGCTTGAACAACATCCAGGTTAAAAAGTGCTCCGCTTTCGGTTGCTGCTCCTCCTGTAAAGCGGTCAATGGCAACACCATCCCTTGTTTCTATGAATTGAGTCATCCTTTGTCTTTCACCTAAATTGGATAAATATGCATCGTTAATGGATATACGGCCGGTGAAATAGGTTGAACCAAATAAACGGCAGGCCGGGCAGGAATCTTTATAAACCGTTGGGTTCATTTCTTCAGGATTTTCAGGATCTAAATCTTGATTTGCAATCCTATATTTAGCTCCCTGCCTATCTTCAATTGTAGTTTCCTTTTCCTTTTTTTTTCTCAATTCAAACCGGTTGCCACAAAAAACTTGAAGATAATCTTTTTCATCAAGATTCCTATCGGCTTTTTTATAAGGCAGGCACACAATTTCTTCATTAAATGAGCGAATTACCTTTTCAATATGGCTGCGGAAAACCCCTTTTAAAGAAGTGCCGGGAATATAAACCTGTTCTTGTCCATTCCTGTAAGTGAGAACGGGCGTCATATCAGAACCATGAGGGGTAGCATAACCAGATTTTATGAGTAAAGGTCCTTCTGTAACTAATTGCAGCGTAAAAAGGCACTCGTTAATCAGTTTTTTTAACAATTTTGAACCCCCTTCTCAATGTTTGACAAAAACAGGTTAATTTGCTCTTTGACAAATTTCTCTGCATCGGAGATTACATCCATTTTTTCTTCTAATTTGGAACCTGAAAGATATTTTTTTAGTTTTTCAATTTTAGTATTTTCATCTTGCAGGTCAAGCGTGTATACCTTTAGTTCATGAATCTGACAGTTGCCTAACCCCCGTGACTTAAACCCTCCAATATAACCAAATCCGCTTAAAAACTCATTAAGACCGGTACAAGCAAGAAAAATATCTTTTTGGGTAGGGTTTTCCAAAAGGATGTTAAAATCAAAAACAGAATATGCATCAATAACTTCAAAATCGTATTTTAATTTGTCAACTGCCCGTTCACTATCACGGTCAATAACAACCCCATCTTGGATTCTTGTTACACCGGCCCATTCGCACACTGTCAGGTCGTTAAAAATAATTTTTGATGCTGTGAAAGGTGAACCAAATAATTTACAGGTATCGCACAAACATTTTTCCAGTTCATTTGCTAAACTTTTTTCATTCCATTTTTTCTTGTTTTTTTCGTCTATAAAATTTTTCTGATTGGCACTTGGACAATTAGTATTATCTTCAATAAGCTGGCAGGTAGAAAGATAAGGGATGACAGCAACAATCTTTTCAACCGTACTGCGAAAAACACCTTTAAAGCTTGAGCCGGGAATATAAGGGATACCTGTTACTGTTCGTACTATTGGGCTATCGGTATGAGTAAGATTTACTTTGCCACCACCTATATGCATGGCCGTATTTAACTTTAACCTGCCTTTAAAAAGAAATTTGCTTTTAATTTCCATAATATAATCACATCCATAAAGTTTATTAACTTAATTTCTGATGACTTTTTCCCATGCCAGCTTTTTTAATAAGATTCCCTGTATATGTTTTCAGCTACTAAATGCAGGATAAGTTCCCTTATTAAGGTCATCTCAACCAGTTCATAATCTTTTTTATTAATTGATACCTCAGCAAGGAGTTCATGCTTCTTGATTCTTTTTTTCAGATCCATAATTTTTAATTCAAGCGCTTTAAAGAAATCTTCATAAACACGTTTTTTACTTGCTTGTTTTTTTATAAAATTAAGAACGTCATTAGTATAAGTAAACGTATTTACAATATTTTTTAAACCTTCGATTTGTGTTTTACTTAGAGTGCC
>DMDI01000024.1 GCA_003445555.1 Desulfotomaculum sp.
CCGGCCAAAGTTTAAAAAAAATCCTGGGGATAAGCAACATTTGGTGCCCCGTGGGTACCGATGGTCATACCGTCTTTAATTATCCCGGCCGCCACTTCAGGCGAAACAACTTTTTTAAGTAGGTTTTTATTCCGGATCCTTTCCGTGGACATGCTTTTTATTCCCTCCCAACCGGGTGGCAAAGGGCCACAATTTCTCTCAGGTCAGTTACTTCTTCCAGGTATTTTATCTTTTCCACTACTTGAACAACATTTTTTTCAGGTATAACTAAAACCGTCAGGCTTTTAAACTTATCTTCCAGTTCCGCAAAATTAGTTGGATTTTCAGGTTCACCTTTAGGAGTTAAAATATGCCTATGGTAAGTTTTACTATCCTTCATCTTAACGGTAATTTTTGCTTCAAAAACACCTAGGCTTTCGTTTAAGTTAGCCTTAACTTTCTTTCTTAAAGCAACTAACTGTGGTTTATTTACCTTTTCACCAGTAAACTTGTCTTCACCGGCTGCTCCTTCAAGCAGGGCTAAAGCAGCACAATAATAAACGCTAAACTTACCTTCTAAACCGGTTATTGGCTCTGGTTTAGCGGCCGCCTGAAAAGTAATTTTGGGTAACTCCAGTTGAATTTCTTCAATATCTTCAATGTTTACCCGGCCCATTTCCTCGCGGATTGTTTTCATCCCGTCAATTGTGGCGTGAGTAGCCCGGCAGGAAGCATGAACCTTAAAACCGGTAGCCAACACCTGGTAATCCTCACCTAAGCCGGCCAAAATTTTTTCCGGCTGCGGATTATCCGAATATATCTCTAAAAAACCCCCTTTTCCTTCAATTACATCAGGCGTACTGGTAAAACCTTTGGCCGCTAAATAAGCCGCTATTACACCATTCATCCCGGCCTTACCGGGATGAAAAGGCTTGCACATAGTCCCAAACATTTGACGTATTCCCGCAGCTTGAGTTCCAGCCATGCCTAACGCATTTACCATCTGGGCAGAAGATAAGTTTAAAAGCTTTCCCACCCCGGCGGCCGCCCCAAAATGACCAATAGTGGCGGTAGAATGCCAGCCGCGGTCATAATGAGTTAATCCGGCAGCCATTCCTACCCTCGCCTCAGCTTCAAAACCTAAAATAAAGGCGGTCAGTAAATCTTTCCCGCTTAATTTTTTGCTTTCGGCAACAGCTAAAGTAGGAGGGAGCACATTAACACTGGGATGGGTGGCGGAAGGAACATGCACATCATCAAAATCAAGGACGTGCGACAGCGCCCCATTTACTAAAGAAGCCAACAAAACGTTGGTTTTAACTCCTTTGCCAATAATGGTAGCCTCTTCTTTACCACCCATTTCTTGAGCAAAGTTAACTAATAAATCGGCCATTTCTTCTCTGGCCCCAGCAATGGTTACTCCTAAACAATCCAGGATGCAAAGCTTAGCGTGATTTCTAACGCTAACCGGTATATCCTGATAAGAGGTTTTGCTTAAAAATTCGGCCAGTTTTCTGGTCTCTTCCATATTTTAAACACCCTCCTTTATAACGGTATATTACCGTGTTTTTTCTTGCTGCGTTGGGGAAGTTTTTTATTTTCTAAAAACTTAAGGTCTTGGATTAACCTTTTTCTTGTTTCCCGCGGTTCAATTATATCTTCGATAAAAATATTATTGGAAATTTCATGAAGGGGATTAGCGTATTTTTCCCGGTATTCTTTTAATTTTTGTTCTCTTAATTCCTTTGGGTTCTCTGCTTTTCTAATTTCATCCCCAAAAAATAATTCTACCGATTGATTTGCTCCTAATACACCAATTTCTACCGACGGCCACATGTAAATCATGTCGGTAGCCATACCGGGAATAATACCCATCCCAAGGTTCCCTCCGCCATAAGCTTTGCGAACCATAATCCCAATCCTGGGTACAGTTGCTTCGCAAAGGGCATACAATACCTTTGCGCCGTGCCGGATAATACCCCCATGCTCCTGATGTGTTCCCGGCATATACGCCGGTGTATCCACCAGTAATATAATAGGAATATTAAAGCAATCACAAAAACGCATAAAACGGGCTTGTTTATCTGAACTATCTACCGTTAAACTACCGGCCCGCACCAGGGGGTTATTGGCCACTATACCTACTGTCTGGCCATCAAGACGGCCAAAACCAACGATCATTTCACCGGCAAACTCAGGCTTAATTTCGTAAAAATAACCATTATCTAAAATACGATAAATAAGCTCGTGCATATCATAAGACTTATTTGGATTCGCCGGTACTATTTCGGCTATTTCGTCATCCAGACGGTCCGGGTCATCTCCTGTATTTACGCGAGATTGTTTTTCCTGGTTATTAGCCGGAACCAAAGATAATAACTCCCGAATGCTCATAAATAGGTCTTCTTCAGAAGCAAAACGCGCGTCACATACTCCTGAAACACTACAGTGAACTGCAGCCCCGCCTAATTCTTCCGGCGTAACATCTTCACCCATAACTGACTTTACCATTCGGGGGCCGGTAATAAACATTTGGCTTGTCCCGTCAACCATAAAAATGAAATCAGTTAAAGCCGGGGAATAAACTGAAATACCCGCACAACTTCCTACAATAGCGGCTATTTGTGGCACTACCCCTGAAGCATGAGTATTGGGATAAAAAATAGACCCTCCATTTTTTTCCATAACACCGCCTAAGGCGGTTGTCCCCTCCTGTGGCCGGGGCAACCTTGCTCCTGGTGAGTCATGAATACCAATAAAGGGCACTTGCATATCTAAGGCTCTTTCTACCGTCCGGTACATTTTATACCCGTGCATAGACCCAATCGAACCGCCAAGTACGGTTGGGTCTTGAGAATATACACAAACGACTTTTCCGTTAATCGTTCCATATCCACACACCAATCCATCGCCTGGATTTCCTTGCCAGTAACCAATTAATTGATTAAATTCTACAAAACTTCCAGGGTCCAGTAATACGTCTAATCTTTCCCGGGCGGAAAGCTTACCTTGTTCGTGAAGCTTGGCTATTCTTTTTTCCCCACCTCCTAAAACCGCTTTTGCTTTTGCCTCTTTGAGCTGCTGGATTCTTTCCTCTGTTAATTTTTCCAATTTAGGCCCCCCTCTTAATTAATAACTTATACTTAGCTTTCAGCTTTAAAGCAACCAATTTAAGCTAAGATAAAATAGCCATTTACGGCTATATTTTTCAGCAACAATTATTAGTTTACCCCTAATCGTTAAATTACTATTATAATTATTTTTTAGTTTCAGTTTTCAGTATTTTCTGTGTACTCTAACATTTTGCTGGTATAATTTTATTATTCCCTTTTAAGCTTGTCAAGAAATTTATAGGCCGTGATTTTCGGTTTATTTCTTTCCCTAAATCATCATTCTAACAAATCTCTTACTAGAATAAAATTATCCGGAAGGATAACTTTTCGTTTATAAGGAGTTTTTCCTTATGTCTGATCTGTTTTTAACTCCCGTTTTTTTAGTTATTTTAATGTCATTAATTTTCGATTTTACTAATGGTTTTCATGATACCGCAAATGTGGTAGCGGCATCTATAGCCACTAAAGCATTAAAACCCCGCTGGGCCATCTTGCTCACCGTAACCATGAATTTCTTAGGGGCGCTTGTTTTTAACAAGGTAGCCCAAACCATCGCTAACGGTATTGTTGATCCTCAATTATTACAAAATAACACCCGCCTAATCATTCCTGCCCTTTTCACGGCCATAGCCTGGAACTTAATAACCTGGTTTTTTGGCCTGCCTAGCAGTTCTGCCCATGCGCTTATCGGTGCTTTAATCGGAGCAATTATTGCCGTCTTAGGTACGGCAGGCATAAATTTTAAAGATATTTCCGTTATTTTAAAATCTCTTTTTTTTTCACCCATATTTGCTTTCTTAACCGGTTTTTTTTTCATGATTTTTTGTCAAGCAATTCTTTTTTACTTAAGGCCGAAAAAAATAAATAAGTATTTTTTTTGGTTTCAAAGAATTTCCGTTATTGGGCAAGCTTTCGCCCACGGAGCTAATGACGCGCAAAAAACAATGGGTCTAATTGTTCTTGCCCTGGTAGCGGAAGGATATCAACATTCCTTACAAACTCCCTGGGAAGTAAGAATAGCTGTAGCGGTAGTTTTAGCTTTAGGTACGGCTACCGGTGGCTGGAGGATTATAAACACCGTAAGCGAAAAAATAACCCGGATTGAACCGGCCAGTGGCTTCATAGCTGACTTTAGCTCGGCCGTTGTTATTTCGGGGGAGATCGGAAG
>DMDI01000050.1 GCA_003445555.1 Desulfotomaculum sp.
GAACCAGGCAGCCCAATCGAAAAAGACAGTATCGATTCCGTGGGGAATAAAGGAATGAACAAAATGCAACACCCTCTCCGACTGCTGAAAACTAATGATACAAAAGGCAACCCAGTCGTAAGTCTAAAAAATGACTTTAAACTCAGTGCTGGTCAAATCGGAGGCATTTAGCGCAGCAGGTGGCAGATAGAGATTTTCTTTAAATGGATCAAGCAGCACCTCCGGGTTAAACATTTTTACGGCTTAAGCCGACAGGCTGTGGAAAACCAATTGTTTATAGCTCTTATCACTTATTGTTTATTGGCATTACTTAAGCTGGAAGCAAACTATTGCGGTCCTTTACTAACAATTAAAAGAGTTTTATGTACCTGTCTTTATGCTTCATTTGAATCATCATTTGTTCAAATGCTATGCCGTAAGCCGATGCGCGAGTCAAAGGGCAGGCGGAAAGTAGATTATGACATAATCTACCATATGACAGTAAAACAATTCGTGGACGGAGAAAGCGAACATTTAGACGATCTAACTTACGACCCGTTAGTTTTATAGTTTTAATACTGCGTTAAAATGTGGATAAGGACTACCTTTAAGTGGTTTTCTTCTTGCGTTAGATAAAAGAAACCTATTGGGTGTATACACCATATATGGCATGTGCTGGTATGTATAAATTTACTAAATTTATGCTTGAAATCGTGATCAAAGTTTTATGCAACGCTAGTGATTTCTGGTAAAAGAAAAGGAAGGTATTAGATTCTCCCTGGCTACTGTATAAGGATACATCATGTTATACACAAGTATGGCTGTGATTGTAAACAAGCCGGATATGGTAATGCCCCTGAGGCCGCTATTCCTAAAATACTTATTTCCTTGAAGCGAACTTAAAACAACTGCCAAGAAAAGAGATTCCCCAAAATAGGAAATGTTTTTAATGGAGTATGTTACATTTCTGCCAATGCCGAATCCAAGTATTGGAAACAGGAAGAAGGGAAACCCAGAATATATGTAAGTAAAAGGCCAAAAAGAATCGGCAAAATAAATATAGCAGCGGTTCTGGCGATAGTCTCAAGACCTAAATACAGCACAACCAAAACTGCGGAAATAAAGAAAACCATAATGAAGCTTGGTGGCGTAAAAGTATAAACATATGCTTTTACCGCTTCCGTAAATAACCTGAGAAACACTATTGAACCAATGAAAAAGGCAATTCCGACTAAAAATGAAAGAATACAACCGGCCACATTGCCAAAAACTTTTTTAAACACAAAAACGAGGTCTTGGCCTGGAAATTTTTCCATGAGTTTTGAAATTATTAAGAAGCCTGCCAAGGCCAGCAGGGTAGTAACTATATAAACGTACCAGACGGCAGGGCCAAGAATTTCCACATCAGCTCTTGGACCCGAAAACATAACCTTCGTTAAAGAGGCAACAACAACAATAGCAGTTGCCTCAAAAACTCCAATTTTACCTTCTTTAAGCAGTTCTGTTCACAACCCTTTATTTGCTCCCATTATTATCCCAACATTGGGTATTGATAATGCATAAAACTGCCGTGCGTTAAAGGCCGAGTTTTATCTTCAAGTAATATTTAAGGCTCATAAAATCACCGAAGCTGCTACACCACCAAGTAGTGCTACTGTCGCAGTGTACACTTTATCGATCCTTTCCTCAATGCGCCTTATGTGACCGTTCTGTGCCTCCGCCAGCACTGGGCCCGCTGCCTGGCTCAGTTTTTTTTCCTGAACTAAAGTTATAAAGCTTGTATCGCTTAAATAAATATAGTTAAAACAATCCTTGTACATAAAAATAAGGTGTAAAAACGGAAAATGCTGTTATGGATCTTGCTTTTAAGGTAATTAAAATTATTATAATTGACCTGCTTTTGTCGGGCGACAATGCCATTGTCATTGCCATGGCAACCTTGAGGCTTAGCCCTAAAAGCAGGAAAAAGGCAATTTTACTGGGTACAAGCGGCGCAATAGCGCTCAGAATACTGCTGACCTGTGCGGGAACCATTTTGCTGACAGTACCCCTGCTTCAATTTCTAGGGGGCTTGGTGTTAATTTGGGTTACATCGAGATTGCTTATTGATACTTTTTCCAAGGAAGCCCAAAATGCAAATGTAGATTCACCGACAAGACTGATCCATGCAATTAAAATAATTATTATAGCTGACTTCAGCATGAGCCTTGATAACATTTTAGCGATTAGCGGGGCAAGCCACGGAGAAATCAGGTTGGTAATTTTCGGCCTTTTGCTCAGCATTCCAATTTTAATCTTTTTTAGTCAGAAAATCGCAGGTTTTATGGAAAAGTATCCACTGTTAGTATATGTTGGGGCAATTATATTAAGTTGGGTTTCGGCGGAACTTATTTGCAGCGACAGAATTGTTGGCCAATATATAAATAAACCTCTTCAATTGGTTATAACAATTGCAATTGTGGTCGGTGTTTTTGTAATCAGCAAAATAAAATTTTACCTGATTAAGATAAGATAAGGATTTTATTGTTGTAAGTTTGTGTTTTTGATATTATTAAAGGGGATGTTTTAAGGAAAGGAGTATTCAAATGAACGATGCAATACAGATGTTCCATATGATCCAAGAGCATCGATTTTTGTTCTTCCTTTTAGTTGCCTGGTCATTGTTATGGAAAGCACTGGCTTTATGGCATTCCGCCCGCAGTACTCAGACAGTATGGTATATAGTTCTTTGTATTGTTAACACCGTAGGTATCTTAGAAATTATTTACCTGCTTTTTTTCCGCAAAAAGCCCTCTGGAAGATACTTAAGATAGAACAAAACAATTCAGGAATCGAGTAGGAGGGGGCGGAAAGCCCCCTCCTACTTGATTCAAATACAGCTTTAACACTGTAATATTTGGTATTAATACTTTGGTGGGTTTTCTTTTTCCTTGAATGAGGGGCAGCGTTTGTCCATGGTATTTTCAATATCGCTGCTTTGGTCAATTCCTTCTGCACTGCATTTTCTGTTTTTATTGCAGGCGCATTCGTCGACACTGCATCTCATAAAGATAACCTGCTTTTTTTTAGAAATTATCTCTTACTTTATACTGGGGCTCCTGCCGTTCGATGTCATTTACCCGGTTTCTGACGCCGGATGTAATCCCTTCCAGCTGTTTGGCATAGTCATTGAACATCTTTTTTGCATTAGTGTCTTTGGTATCGAGGGCAAAACTCTTCAGATCAGCTGTTGCAGTTTCCAGGGAAGAAAGGCACTGATGCATTTTGTCTCCTACAGTCACAGTTAAAACCTCCTTTTTTTTATGAATCTTTTAATATTGTGCCCTAAACNNCCCTTGTTCTCGCCAGAAGGCGAAGCCGAGGGCTTTATTTACTGCGGGGTCTTCATCTCCTCCAATTGCGTTTCCCTGATAGGCTTGCTATTCAGGCTATAAATAGAAATAGTCTCCACCATATGCACTTCTGACAATTTATTAATCAAGCTTTCTATGCTCATATGGTAACTGACATCACGCTCCTTTTTATAAAATACTTGGGAGAGCAACAGTCCGGTTAGACAAATAAAGGTATGCACCCTGATCTTCCGATCCGTCCAGTGATACTGAGGATGCACACAGTTATGATACGGATTTTTAAGGTGTTTAAATACTCGTTTCACATTGCACTGGCCGTGGTAAGCGGCGATGATCTCGACATCGGACCAGAGTTATCCCTGCAAGTAACCAGGATCCGTTTGCCAAAAAGTTCAACCGTACATCGGCTGCACGGGTTAACAATGAAATTAGCTTATCCGACAGGCCTCCTCGGTTAAAAACGCTATCTTTCCCTCCATCTA
>DMDI01000062.1 GCA_003445555.1 Desulfotomaculum sp.
GGCAAGGATAAATATCTAAGCTTTGGACCAAACATTACTTAACCTCTCCTTTCTTTAATTAATGCTTTATAAGTTTTATTTCGTGTTTTATTTAAAAAATCCTGCCTTTTATATAATAAAAAACCTTCTAGCACCAAAATTTTTTGGCTACTAAAAGGTCACCAAACACAGTATAAACCTTAACTTGTTTCTGGTTATTTATAACTAAATAACTCCTTCTTTTTTAAAGGAAGCAATTTCAGCCTCTAAATAACCCAACTGACTTAAAATTTCTAGGGTATGCTCTCCCATTTCCGGCGGCGGGACGTTAAACTCGGCCGGTGTATCAGATAATTTAATAGGGCAGCCAATTTGCTTAAGCTTCCCTAAGCGGGGATGTTCCATCTCAAAAACCATTTGACGGTGAACAACCTGCGGGTCGGTAAATGTTTCCGCTAAATTGTATACCGGGGTGCAACACACATCAACATCTTCAAAAATGGTGGTCCATTCTGCGCGCGTCCGTTGTTTGAACCGCTCTTCAAAAAAGCTAATTATTTCTTCTTGTTTCTCTTCAACGTATTGGTAAGGTATGTACTCTTCTTTTTGAAAGTATTTACATAAATTAACCCAAAAATGCGGCTCCCCGGCCCCCAAACCAAGATATTCTTTATCCCGGGTCTCATAAACACTAAAACAAGCAAAAGCGCCTGTAAATTGAGTTTTACCACATTTAGGAGGAATGCCGGCAGAAAAGTATTCGGCGGCAATGGGAGCGATACTGAAAATTGTTCCGTCTAACATGGATATATCCACAAACTGACCCTTGCCGGTACGTTGTCTGGCTTGAAGGGCTAAAAGAATTCCCACTAAAGCCATCATTGTTCCTCCCAGGGTATCGGCAATATTTATGGCTGGAATAACCGGTTTTTCGCCTGGTCTGGCGGTCATGCCTAATACACCGCCATAGCTGATATAGTTAATATCGTGTCCTGCTTTTTGAGCGTAAGGACCATCTTTGCCGTAGCCACTGAGGGAGCAATATATGATACCCGGGTTAATTTCTCTTAGGGTTTCGTAATCAATCTTAAAACGTTTGGTAATTCCCGGACGATAACCTTCAATTAAAATATCGGCACCCTTTACTAAACGGTAAAATATTTCCTGTCCGGCTTCTTTCTTTAAGTTTAAAGTCATACTTTTTTTGTTGCGGTTAATTAATAAAAAAAGGCCCCCTGTATCCCCAACTTTACCAGAAGCAAGCTCGCGAAGATAATCGCCTCGTCCTGTTTCTTCAATCTTAATTACTTCAGCCCCAAAATCAGCCAGCATTAAACTGGTATGGGGACCGGGAAGTAAACGGGTTAAATCTAATACTTTAATTCCTTCTAAAGGCGTGGCCATTTTAACCTCCTTAAACAATAAACTATTCTTTTTTAAATTACGCTTTATAAAACCGACGCTTTTTTACGGCGGGCATTTTTTTCTACGTAGTCAACAATCGCTTCCAATTTAGCCCCGGGAAGAAATGCTTCGTCAACTCCTGCTTCTTTGAGCAAATCAATATCATCCGGTAGAAAAATCCCGCCGGCGATAATTAAAATATCAGCCGCCCCTTTTTCCCGTAAAAGACGGGTAATTTTAGGAATTAGTTTAGTATAGGTAGAAGACAGGAGACTTAAGCCCACTACATCAACATCCTCTTGAATAGCCACCTCTACAATATATTCGGGTTCCTGCATCCCAATATAAATAACTTCCATCCCGGCGTCTCTTAAGGCCATGCTAACTACTGCGGCGCCCCAGTTGTGAGCATCAAATCCCGGCTTGGCCATTAAAACTTTAATTGGACCTGCCATCAGTTGTTAAAACCTCCTCAAACAAACTTAAATAATATTCTGATCCCATTTGCCGTACATCTTACGCCACACATTGCAAATCTCCCCCACCGTAGCATAAGCTCTTACCGCTTCCATTACCGCGGGCATTACGTTTTCTCCCTTTTCCGAATCGCGCGCAACCCTGACTAAAGCTTTTTCTACCTCCTGGTTGTGGCGTTCTTTTTTCAAACGTTCCAGCTTAGCTCTTTGAATTTCATAAGCCTTTGATTCATATTGCTTATAAACCTCAAACTGGTAAGGCTCTTTTTCCATCTCGTAGCAGTTAATCCCCACAATATTTAGCTCATTACTCTTTAATTTTTGGGCGTGCTTTTGTTGGGCTTCCCGGCGTTCTTTAAACAACCAGCCTGATTCAACTGCCGCCAGCCAACCCCCCTGTTCCTCAATCTTCCTTAAGTATTCCCACGCTTTTTGCTCCAATTCATTAGTTAACCACTCAATATAGTAGGAACCACCTAACGGGTCAACGACATTGGCAATATTTGATTCCATTTGGGCAATCTGCTGGGTTTTAATGGCAATCAACACGCTTTGCTCAGTAGGATTACAAATTGCTTCATCAAACGAGTTAGCGTGGATAGACTGGGCTCCGCCCAAGGCAGCCGCCAATATCTGATAAGCTACCCGGGTAATATTATTTAATGGCTGCTGGTAAGTATGGGTAGAACCGGCTGTCTGCACGTGAAACCGGAATTTTAGCGATTCTGGATTGGTTACCTCATACCTGTCCTTCATTATCTTGTACCACATTCTCCTGGCGGCCCTATATTTAGCAACTTCCTCAAAAAAGTCGTTATGCGCCGAACGGTGAAAGGCAAAATTAAGCACAAATTTATCAATCGGCGCCCTACCCCGGCGCAGTTCTTCCTCGATATAATCAATAGCCGCGGCAAATAAGCCGGCAATTTCCTGGTAGGCGTTAATGCCGGTTTCCCGGTAATTATATGAGGTAAAGCTAACCGCATGCCATTTAGGAACATTCTGGGTGCACCATTCTACCAAATCAACCCCCAGCCGGCAAAGGTGACGGGGAGGAAATGAGTCAGGAAAAGGACCGCACCCTCCCATGCTTACCGGATCACCCTCCGTTGTTCCGTCAAGCTCACTTAATTTTACCCCTCTTTTTTCGGCTAAAGCAAA
>DMDI01000116.1 GCA_003445555.1 Desulfotomaculum sp.
TGCTCTGGCAAAAACAAAAGGAGGGAATAGAGGCAGCCGTGGCAATGGGGATGCTGGTTAAAATAAACAGTGTGGTCATTGCCGGAATAAATGATACCCATTTAAGCGAAGTGGCCCAGGCAGTAAGGGAGGCCGGGGCGCACGCGATGAATATCATTCCGCTTATTCCCCAGGGTGAGTTTGCCTGTCTAAAGCCGCCGGCCCAAACCCAGTTGTTCTTTTTGCGGGAAAAATTAGCGCCGGTTATTTCCCAAATCACCCACTGCCGCCGCTGCCGGGCGGACGCCAGGGGAATGCTTTGTTAGGGAGTAAAGGTGAGGACTGCTGGTGCTGTTTTACATCAATTAAAGCGCAACACCAGGGGGATGCTCTTTTAGGGGGGGGTGAAGGTGCAGGGGTAAGGGCACAAAGTGACAGAAGTACAGATACACAAATTAACAAAGGGTAAGTATTCAGTAAACCAGATAGGCAGTCATGGTATTGTCCTGAGCGAACGAAGAATATTTACAACAAGGAAAAGGGAGGTTTTTTTAATGCGTAAAGAATCATTTAAATTATTACTGGGCATAACTTTATTTTTAACTTTAATGATTACTACCATAAGCTGCCAAAAAAAGGAGCCTGTTGAGTTGACCGTTTTTTCCGGGGCCGGTTTAAAAGATATTTTGCCTCAAATTACTAATGAGTACAGCAAAAAGCAGCCGGAAATAAAGATAAATATAAATTTTGCCAGCTCCGGTACCCTGCAAAAACAAATTGAACAAGGAGCCTACGCCGACCTTTTAATCTTGCCGGGCATAAAGCAACTGGCTGCTTTGGAAGCGAAGGATCTGGTAGATAAATCAACCCGCCGGGATATTGTGGCCGATGAAATAGTGCTGGTGGTGCCTTCGGACGGCCAAAAAATAAAAGGTTTTACGGATTTAACGGCGCCGGAGGTGACAAAAATCTGCCTTGGGGAGCCAACTACGGTACCGGCCGGAGAATTTGCTAAAGAAACCTTAGTTAACCTGAAATTATGGGATAAACTTCAACCCAAACTTATTTTGGCCAAAGATGCGCGGCAGGTTTTAACCTATGTGGAAACAGGAAATGTTGACGCCGGCCTGGTGTATAGTTCTACTGCGGCGGCTGCGCCGGCGCCGGCTAAGATAAAGGTAGTGGCTAAAGCAGACCCTGAACTGCATAAACCTATTACCCAAAAAGCAATATTGCTTAATGGAACAAAAGAAAAAGAAAAGGCATTAGATTTACTGCATTTTCTGTCCGGCCCAGAGGCCATGGAAATTTTTCAAAAGTACGGCTTTAAAGCCGTCAGCCTGTAGGGGCGTTAAATTTAACGCCCTTACAGGTCCGGAGTTACACAAGATGGAAAACGATTTTTTAGCCCCCTTGTTTCTTTCTTTGCGGGTGGCGGTACTGGCTACCGCCCTTGCTTTTATCTTTGGGATAGTGCTGGCCTGGCTTTTTAGCCGGAAAAGTTTTTGGGGCAAGGAAATTATAGAAACTATTTTTACCATTCCCCTGGTACTGCCGCCTACGGTAATCGGCTTTGGCTTACTGCTGACCATAGGCAAGCACGGACCTTTAGGCAAATTTAGCGAAATTTTCTTTCAACGTCAAATTATTTTTACCTGGGGGGCCGCGGTTATCGCAGCGGCAGTGGTGGCCTTCCCCTTAGTATACCAAAACGCCAAGGCCGCCTTGGAAAGCGTAGACGCCAACCAGGAAAGAGCAGCCCGAACCTTGGGGGCAAAAGAAACAGAAGTCTTTTTTACCGTTACCTTTCCTTTAGCCTGGCCTGGCATGGCGGCCGGGTTAATTCTAGCCTTTGCCCGGGCTTTGGGGGAATTTGGGGCTACTTTAATGGTGGCCGGGAATATTCCCGGCAAAACCCAAACCATTCCGATGGCCATTTACTTTGCCGTAGAAGCAGGCGATAACAAAACAGCCTTTTTTTTAACTTTAATTGTTTTCATCTTTTCCTTTTCTTTAATTTTAGGTTTAAACCAATGGTCAAAAAGAAAAGTGAGATATTTTGCAACCAAGGGGCGTAATTAAAAAGGCTGCAAGCTTCCTTTCAAAAAAAGTTACCTGAATTTACCCTAAAAGCTGAGTTTTCCGTAGCGGAAAATGAAATTTTAGTCTTAGCCGGTCCTTCCGGTTCTGGAAAAACCACCATTTTAAGGTGCCTGGCCGGCCTGCAAAAACCAGAAACAGGGTTGATCAAGACGAACGGTAAAGTTTTATTCTCGGCGGCTCAAAAAATTAACCTCCCCCCTTGGCAACGCCAAATAGGTTATATTTTTCAAGATTACGCTCTTTTTCAGCACCTGACTGTAAAAGAAAATATTTTATATGGCCTGAAACACGGAGCAAACAGTCAAAAAAAAGCGGAAAGAAAAGCAAATCTGGTGAAATTACTGGCTTTATTTGAAATAACTCACCTACAAGAAAGCTACCCGGCTCAGCTTTCCGGTGGCGAAAGACAGAGGGTGGCTCTGGCCAGGGCATTAGTGACCGAACCGGCCATCCTGCTGCTCGATGAGCCCCTTGCCGCTTTAGACCGGGAATTGCGGACAAAGCTAAGAACAGAAGTCAAAAAATTTCACGCTTTATGGCAAATACCTTTTGTTTTAGTAACCCATTACCGCTGTGAAATTGAATTAGGGGATAAAGTTATTAACGCCCGGAAAGGCAGAGGCGTTAAATTTAACGCCCCTGCCAGGTTAAACGAAGAGATTTGT
>DMDI01000121.1 GCA_003445555.1 Desulfotomaculum sp.
ATAGTCTAAAGAGGCATAGCCTTTGGTACGGGATTTAAGCTGGTCAAAAAAATCATAAATAATTTCTCCTAAAGGCATTTTGTAGCTAAGCATGGGGCGTTTATTTCCTAAATGCTCCATATTCTTAAATTCACCCCGCCGCTCTTGACAAAGTTCCATTACCGCTCCTATAAATTCCTGCGGAACTAAAATAGATGCCAGAACATAAGGTTCTTCCAGTTTAATGTATTTACCGGAGGGAGGTAGTTTAGCCGGGTTTTCAATATAATATTCCTGGCCGGAATTAGTGGTTACGCGGTAAACCACACTGGGTGCGGTAGTAATTAAGTTTAATTTATACTCCCGCTCTAATCTTTCCTGAATAATTTCTTTGTGTAATAAGCCTAAAAAACCGCACCGGAAACCAAAACCAAGGGCCTCAGATGTTTCCGCCTCAAAAACCATTGAAGCATCATTTAACTGCAATTTTTCCAGGGCGTTTTTTAAATCCGCGTAGTCACCGGCGTCCGCCGGATAAAGACCGCAATAAACCATCGGAGTAACTTTACGGTAACCGGGGAGTGGCTCGTAAGCCGGATTAGTGACGGTGGTAATCGTATCCCCCACCCGTGTCTCTCCTATATTTTTAATTCCGGCGGCCATAAAACCTACCTCACCGGCGCTTAGCTTTTGCCCAACCTGCATGGTCGGACGAAACACGCCTACCTCAGCGACTTCATGCTCTACTTGACTGGACATCATCTTAATCCATTGACCCTTTTCAAGATAACCGTCAACAATCCGCACATAAACAACGACCCCTTTATAAGAATCGTAATGCGAATCAAAAATGAGGGCTTTTAAAGAGGCCCTCATGTTCCCTTTCGGAGGAGGAATTTTTTTAACAATTTGCTCTAAAACATCTTCGGTGCCGGTACCTAATTTAGCCGAAACCAGCACTGCTTCTGCTGCATCCAGTCCTATAATTTCTTCGATTTCCTCTTTCACCTTTATGGGATCAGCATTAGGTAAATCAATTTTATTAATTACCGGAATGATAGTTAGGTTATTTTCAAGGGCCAGATATGTGTTGGCTAATGTTTGGGCCTCAATACCCTGGACCGCATCTATAACCAAAAGGGCTCCTTCGCAAGCAGCCAGGCTGCGTGATACTTCATAGGCAAAGTCTACGTGACCCGGGGTATCAATAAGGTTTAACCGGTAGGCATGACCGTCTCCGGCCTGGTAAGTCAAGCGTACTGCTTTAGCCTTAATAGTAATTCCCCGTTCACGTTCTAAGTCCATCTGGTCAAGAACCTGCTCGGTCATTTCCCTTTCGGATAAGGCGCCGGTATACTCCAATAATCTATCCGCCAAAGTTGACTTTCCGTGATCAATATGGGCAATAATGCAAAAATTACGGATATGCTCTTGTTTCTCTGACATTAAAATTTCCCCTTTAATTTGAACCCTTAGGCAACTCTCTATTAAATTATATCCCAATTAGACCTGCTAAGCAACGAGCCCCTACTTTTTAACCTGGATATTACTGGTAATTCTCTACCTTACGCCAACCTAACACACATACATTTTAATTTGACCTTGATAATAAAATACTTTAAAATAACTTTAATAAGTCACTTATAATCAAAAATGCTTTAAAAAAGGAGGCGCCTTAATGAGCCATACAGGATTTGTTTTCGACCCCCTTTATCTGGAACATAAAGCCGCCATGCACCCTGAATGCCCGGAACGCTTGGAAAGAATCATGGCTAAAATAAAAGAAACAAAAATTTTAGACCACCTGCAAAATATTCCGCCCCGGCCGGCTGCGGTGGAAGAAATCACTTTGGTTCATGATTACCGCTACGTTGAAAAAGTAAAAGAAACATGCGCCCGCGGCGGCGGTTACCTTGACCCTGATACATACACTTCAAGGCAATCATATGACGCGGCCCTTTTAGCTGCGGGAGGAGCCTTGGCAGCAGTTGATGCCGTAATGGCAGGAAATATTAAAAACATTTTCGCCCTTATCCGTCCCCCCGGACATCATGCTTTACCGGAACGGGCCATGGGTTTCTGTCTTTTTAATAACATAGCCATTACCGCCCGTTACCTGGAAAGCAAGTACAGCCTTAAAAAAATTTTAATCATTGATTGGGATGTTCATCACGGAAACGGAACAGAACATATTTTTTATAATGAATCAAAAGTACTTTATTTTTCAACCCATCAATCCTGGTTTTATCCAGGCACAGGATGGGCAGAGGCGGTGGGCCAGGGAGAAGGTGAGGGATTCACGGTAAACGTTCCCCTTAAAAGCGGAACAGGCGATCAAGAATACGAAGCAGTTTTTCGCCAGATTCTGTATCCTATAGCCATGGCTTATCAGCCAGAATTCATTTTAATTTCAGCCGGTCAAGATGCCCACCACAGTGACCCTATTGGCGGAATGTATTTAACTACCCGCGGTTACGAAAAAATGACGGCTATAGTAAAAGAAATTGCGCAAAGATGTTGCAACGAACGGATAGTCATTTTGCTTGAAGGAGGTTATAACTTAGAAGGGCAGGCTCAAAGCGTAGCCGCAGTTTTTAATACCCTGGCTCAGTTAAATTTTGATGTTCACGAAAAGATTTATCCTCAGAATACTGTATCTTCAGGTTTTATCAATGACCTTAATGAAGTAAAAAAAATACAAAGTAAATACTGGAAGCTTTACGACTAAAATATTCCCCTGGAACCCATAATTATTAACCATACAAATTTAGCTCATATTTTTACCGGGTTCCATAGTTATAAATAAAAAATTTTATTTCCTTATCGTAAATTAATAGTAAAATTAAGGTTTAAGCTACATAATTTTTCTTTGCGGCCCTGCTTCTGCTCCTTCTGATTTAAAACTTGTGGCCACGTGGGCCAAAATATTATTGGCGGCGGTATAAGGATCGATTTTCCGGTTCAAAACTTCCTGCAACAATTCATTTATTCTTCCCGGAATTTTGACCTGGCGGGAAACAAGCTGTTGCCACTGGTGGTTTACGATCTCTAAGGTTTCCTCTTTAATACGCTCCTGACGGATTTTTTGAAATACACCGGTAGTTAAAAGATGCTGACGGTGATTTTCAATAGCTTCCAGCAAGTTTTCTAGTCCCATGTTGGTTACTGAAGAAACCTGTACTACCGGCGGCCGCCATTTCGTAGTATCGCAATGTAAATCAAGCATGGTTTCTATTTCAGTAGCTACCCGGTCCGCTCCAGGTAAATCACTTTTATTTACCGCAAACACATCGGCTATTTCCATAATTCCAGCTTTAATAGTTTGGATGGAATCTCCTGCTCCAGGAGTAAGTATTACTATTGTTGTATCAGCCAGGTGCATGATATCTATTTCTGCCTGACCAACCCCTACTGTTTCGATAACCACCCATTGAAAACCAAAAGCGTCCATGGCCTTAGCTACATCCTTAGTAGTATGGGCTAAACCCCCTAAGCTGCCTCTGGTTCCCATGCTCCGGATAAATACACCCTTGTCCAAAGCATGGGTTTGCATCCGAATACGATCACCCAATAAAGCCCCTCCGCTAAAAGGGCTGCTTGGATCTACCGCAATAATGCCAATTGTTTCGTCACGTTTCCTTAAGATCATAGACATACGGTCAACAAGAGAACTTTTACCGGCGCCTGGTGAACCCGTAACGCCTACAATATATGCTTTCCCCATCAGGGGATAAAGCTGGGCCATTACCTCATTTCGTCTTGCGTCTTCGTTTTCTATAACTGAAATTAATCTGGCTAAAGCGAGTTGTTCGCCGTTGCGAAACCTTTCTACTAAATTGTTCATTTAATCCACCCCTTATTTTAATTAAAAACTTATTTATAGATTATATATTAATTTATTAATTTTTTTATAGTTTATATTTTATCTTTTTTATCTTTTTT
>DMDI01000180.1 GCA_003445555.1 Desulfotomaculum sp.
ACTTTTTTTCTAGAATTTAGAGCCTCATCTTCTTAAAGACTAAAAATTCATACCAAATCATTAAATGATTTCTTAAGGTCTCCTAGTTTAAAGCAATAGCCTTTCTCGTTTTTGCAGCTAATCTTTTCAATTAACATTTTTATCCTGTCTTCCTTTTGAGGTTGGATATGTTCCGCCATCATATTCAACTTTTGTTCATTAATATTTTCCTGAAGTGCTTGTACATACTCATCATTTTGAAGCCAATTAGTTATTAAAGCATCTATATGGTGTTCAAATAAATTTTTCTGAAACCTTTGAATGTGTTTAGCGTCCTGAGAACAATCATTTATTAATATATCTATCTTATTGTCAACCGCGTATTCCATTATATCATAGGTAATTTCTCTAGAAATGGTTGGAGATATATAAATTTGCGACAAATTTCTTTTATTAAGCGACCGGCCAATCATGGAATCATAAAGGTAAAGTTCGTACTTTTTAAAATATTCTAAGGCCCTTATGAACCCTAAGGGGAATCTTTCCATTTCATCCATCGATATTCCACTAAGTTCCCCAAGATTTATTTGATACACTCCAATGTCTTCTAATAAGTGCAGCCCTTTTTTATCAATTAAAAATTCTTTCAGTTCAGGATTCGACGGGGTCTCGACATTCACATAATCCATTATTTTTTTTGCCAATTCTATCTTCTTCAAGACTTCCTTATTAAAATTTGTAGCGCCAAGGTGAAATCTTACTTCTTTTACTCCACTATCATATATGGCTTTTAGCTTATCTTCGCTAACCGGCAAGCCATTTGTATATATCCACTGATAGATGTGGTCGTGATATTTGGATACGAATTTAGCCAAATCAATGACTTTATCCAAATACAAAAACGGCTCTCCTCCCGAATAACCAATTCCTTGAATATTTGAGCCTGTCCATATCGCATCGGGGCGATTAAATATACTCTTTATATCTTCAATCTTATAGCTGTCATTTATGAGTCCAGGACGTTCTATGGCCGCTATTTTTTCCTGCTTTGTACCCTGGGGGCAATATATACAATCTACATTACATTTTTTACCAACAAAGAGACATTGCCACCTCCCGGCTTTACATGATTGGCATCCCCTTGATAAGGTTTTACCATCCGAGGTTTTTGTCCAAACAGATAATCCGTAGTCACTAATTTCAATAAAGTCTCTTATTTTCTCTTGTCTTTGGCGGATCCTTTCCACGAATTCTACCCGGCTTAATATCGGATATGGGGTACTTACTTCTATATTTTCCAGGTCAGAAAAAGACATTTTTTGTTTCAAGTTTGGTAAATTTATTCTGGTCTTTTGCTTTTTAAAAAGAGCCAGTATCTGACTGTCAGTCATATTTTTGATTTGTTCGTAGGTAATCCCGCTTGCGGGGAGATCATTTAAATATTGAGCTACCGTAAGTCTAGGAACATTAAGTTCTCTGGCAATTCGCCTTTGACCCATGTTACCGCTTTCGTTAAGCCGAATAATTTCGCGGATTTTCTCTATGTCTAAACCCTTTTTGGTCATTTGACTCACCTTTGACGTAATTTTCTTATTACTTATTTATTATTTTACCTTTTTTTCTACTACCAATCAAGATAATCCACTAAGGATAAGTTACAAAAGAGCTTTAATATAAAAGCCGGTAATAATTATTCTCCGGACAACATACTTGAATAAAGTTGACTATAATCTTAGCCGTTGCCCCCCAAATAACCCTTTGTTCGTATTCAAAAAAATATACCTTCAGACGCCAACTTAGGCGCCATTTTTTATCGTAGACGGCAGACACTTTTTCGAAAGGAAAATCCAAGGCAAAACGGGTCGCCACATCTATGGAACTTACCCGCGGCGGGTTTTGTAAAAAAAAATCAACCGGCACGGTAAATGTTTCTTTTACTTCCGCATGATCGGGTATAATCTTTTGCGGGGCAGTTATTTTCCCCACGTAAGGATAAACCAGAAATCCCATCGGACCAATTAAATAATCAAGGACCCCGATTATTTGGACTTGCTCCCCATCTAAACCTAATTCTTCAGTAGTTTCCCGAACAACCGTAAGTTGCGGATTATTAACTTCTGCCTCTTCAATTTTACCCCCGGGAAAACAAATTTCTCCCGGCTGCCGGTTAATGTGAGGAGCCCGAACTTCAAAAAGAATATGCATTCCGTCAGGCTTTTCAATTAAGGGCAGCAAAACTGCCGACACTAAAAATTCCGCGTGATTTTGGATCCTGGGTTGTCTGTTTACCAGATTTTCTAATCCTAATTTCATTATATCCTTCCTTTTTTTATTAAAGCTCACGGGATTTACAAACCTGGAAGTTAGTCTTTTTCTATTATACAATATATTACGTTCCCGAAAGCATTGATAATTTTCAAGTAAAATATATAATTTAATTAGGTGAATAAATTTTTCTATTAGGTTATATCGTTAGCTATTACCAAACGCCGCCAGCTCGGTAAGTACGTAATAAGTAGGGGCGTTAAATTTAACGCCCCTACTACATTTAGAGGAAAGGGAAAGACCCGCCTGTCTGGCAGGTTGTAAGTCTTCTACCGTATTGTTACCTCCATTGCCTTCCCGCCTATCTGTCAGGTTGTTAGGTTTTTCTTTCTTTGATATATTATCTATGTGCCAGCCCGCCTGTCTGGCAGGTTGTTAAATATTACTATCATGATCAGGTAACCTACCTGTCAGCTTGACGGGCAAGCCTGACGGGCAAGGATTGCCTTTAGCTAATCATATAACCATTCTTTTTTAGGTAAATTTTTTAACGGGAGGATTTTTCTTGACTCCAGAAGTCCAGGTTTTTTTTGCTATCGCCGTTTTTATAGCTGTTTACGCCTTTATTATCCTGGAAAAAGTTCACCGTATGGTAGCCGCTTTTTGTGGTGCCGCCCTGGTGGTAGTGGCAGGTATTCTAACTCCTGCAAAGGCACTAGCCTACGTTGACTTTAATACTATTGGTCTTTTAACCGGCATGATGATTATAGTAGGAATCACCCGCCGCACCGGCTTTTTTGAATATTTAGCCGTGAAAGCGGCTAAGAGTGCCGGAGGTGAGCCGTTGCGTATTCTAGCCGCCCTGGCTTTAGTAACGGCCGTATTATCGGCTTTATTAGACAACGTCACCACTGTTTTATTAATAGTCCCGGTAACTTTTGCTATTTCCCGCCAGCTTAAAATTAACCCCCTGCCTTTTTTAATTACGGAAATTATTACTTCTAACATAGGGGGAACGGCTACTTTGATTGGCGACCCCCCAAATATTATGATTGGCAGTGCTACCGGTCTTGGTTTTTTAGATTTTATCTTAAACCTTACTCCGGTAATAGTAGTTATTTACGTTCTTACTGTTTTCATTTTAGGTTTTATTTACCAAAAGGATTTAAGTTTTGAGCCGGCCTTAAAACAAAATATTCTTTCTTTAAATGAGCGAGATGAAATTAAGGACGTAAAACTCCTTTACCGCTGTCTTTTTGTGCTGGGTCTGACTATTTTAGGTTTTTGTGTCCATCAGTTTTTACATTTAGAAAATTCAGTGGTGGCTTTAAGCGGTGCGGCCTTGCTTCTTTTAATTACCAAATCGGATCCCGAGCATGCCCTTCAGGCCGTAGAATGGCCGGTTATTTTTTTCTTTTTAGGCCTCTTTATTGTGGTGGGTGCTTTAGAAAACGTGGGGGTAATCGAATCCTTAGCCAAAGCAGCTGTAGCAGCTACAGGAGGATCTTTAGTCCTAACCGGCGTAATTGTACTTTGGCTTTCTGCCGTTGGCTCCGCTTTTGTAGACAATATTCCTTTTGTGGCCACCATGATTCCTTTAATTCAGGATATTGGCCGCCTGGGCGGAATTCAAGATCTTTCTTTCTTATGGTGGTCTTTGTCCTTAGGAGCTTGCTTAGGGGGAAACGGAACAATTATTGGTGCTTCGGCAAATGTAATTGTTATTGGTCTGGCCGAAAAAAGAGACTGTCCTATTACCTATTTTGACTTTTTTAAAGTAGCCTTTCCTTTAATGTTAATGTCCATTTTGGTGGCCCAGCTTTTTCTCTTGGCTTGGTACCACCTGCATACCATCCTGGTACTAGTGGTTACTTTATCCATTGGCCTTGTTTTAGCCGTTCTAGTACGCTTCCTAAATAAACGTCTTTTGTATATCAAGCCGGAACCAAAAGGGGAGGGATCAACGGAGAGTATCGTTAAAAAAAATTAAATAAAGCTGAAAAGCCAAACGTTAAGTTCAGTTCCGCATAAATAAGCATATATTTTGTGAGGAGATATAATAAGGGCTAAATAATTAATATTAGACTATAGTTCATCGTATATATATTCTAGGTGAAAGAGGTGAAAATATCTTTTAATAAATACGGTAAGTTACTTCCTTTTCTTTTGCTCCTGGCCTTGGGCATAGGAATTTATTTTTTTCCCGGTAAATATAATAAAGTAACTGAAAAGACTGAAACCGTAAAAGTTTTAGGAATTCAGCGCCCTATTTATTACCTGACCTTTGAAGTTGCCGAAAATTTAGGTTTTTTCCAGGAACAAAAGCTAAAGGTGGAAACAACTACCAGGACTACCGAAGAGGCCTTAATTCCAGCCTTATTAGCCGGGCAGGCTGATATTGCGCTAGTTAATCTGGAAAAAGCCATTTATGCCCGGGTTGAAAATAAGCCGATAGTAATATTTGCGGCGCTAACGGCTAAAAATAATTCTTTTTTGCTCAGCCGGTCAAATATTTCTTCTTTTTCCTGGTCGAGCCTGAAAGGTAAAACTATTATCACCGCATCTCCTGAAGACCAGGAAACTGTCCTACTGAAAAGCATCTTACGGAAAAATAATTTAGACTTATACCGCGAGGTAACTCTTTTTACTAATATTCCTACTTCTTTAAGCATAGAGGCTTTTTTAGCCGGTACAGGAGATTTTATCCTGACCGCTGAACCTGAAGCTTCTCTCATAGAAAATAAAGGGGCCGGCAAAGTAATTGCTTCTTTAGGACAAGAAGGGGGTAATTTTCCGGCTCAGGTTTTTGTCACTAGATCAGACTTTGCCCAGGGCCACGCCCAGGCCCTTTTACGCTTTACTAAAGTGCTCCACCAAACCCAGCTTTGGCTTAAAACTTCTTCTCCCAACACTATAATATCACTTTTACCCCCTACTTTTTACCAGCAGCAAAAAATCAACCGGCAGGATTTAAGTAAGATTTTAAAACGTCATTTAGGCCAAAATATATGGGCCGATAGCCCTTTTATTAAGCCCGAACAATACGATTACTTTATCCACTTGTTGATGGAGGCAAAAGAAATAGCTCGACCGGTGGCTTACAAAAAAATAATTAATTCTTCATTTTACTCTATGCCTTAAAAGTAGGGGCGTTAAATTTAACGCCCCTACTTACGAATCTGTCGTACCAGCAGTGTTTATCTTTAGCTATTTGGCTAACCATTAATATTAATTAACTATTTAATTAATATTTCAATACAATTGAAAATTACTTACACATTGAATATCAGGCAACGAAGGCTGATAGGAAGTATCTAACACAACGTGAGGCAAGGCTCCTAAAATTACTGGCTTTGGTTCGGGTTCTTTAGCTAAAAGAGCCTGCGCTAAAACCTCATTCATATCTTCCACCAGGATAAACTGCAATTTATTTTTAACGTTAGCCGGTATTTCCTCTAAATCCTTCTGGTTGTCCTTAGGAAGAATTACCTTTTTAATTCCCGCCCGGTGAGCAGCCAGTACTTTTTCCTTTATTCCTCCTACCGGTAAAACCCGCCCCCGTAAGGTAATTTCGCCGGTCATAGCTACATCACGCCTCACCCTGCGCTGGGTAAGGGCAGAAACTAAAGCGCAGGCCATGGTAATACCGGCCGACGGCCCATCTTTGGGAATGGCCCCTTCCGGAATATGGACGTGGATGTCGTTACGGTCGAAATATCCGTCTTCAATTCCAAAATTACCGGCTAAAGTACGGACGTAACTGTAACCGGCCTGGGCCGATTCCTTCATAACGTCACCTAGTTTACCAGTTAGCATGAGCTTGCCGTTGCCTTGGTAGAGGGTAACTTCAATAGCCAAAATGTCTCCGCCTACTTCGGTCCAGGCTAAACCCATAGCCACCCCAATCTGATCACTTTGTTCCGCGGTACCGTAACGAAACCGGGGAGAACCTAAAAACTGCCCTATGTTTTGGACCGTAACCCGTACCTTCTTAGCTTCTTTCACTACAATTTGCTTGGCTGACTTACGGCACACGGCAGCCAACTCTCTTTCCAGGTTACGCACCCCGCTTTCGCGGGTGTAATCACGAATTACTTTACGAACAGAGTTTTCAGAAATACGAAGCATTTCACCGGTTAAACCATGTTCTTTCAACTGCTTGGGCAATAAATGACGGAGCGCAATTTGGGTTTTTTCTTCCTCAGTGTAACCCGAAAGATAAATAACCTCCATCCGGTCTAATAATGGACGCGGAATAGAGTACTGAACATTAGCCGTGGTAATAAACATAACGTTAGATAAATCGAAAGGCACTTCAATATAGTGATCGCTGAAATTGTTGTTTTGTTCCGGGTCAAGAACCTCCAGCAAGGCAGATGAAGGATCCCCCCGAAAATCCATAGACATTTTATCCACTTCATCTAAGAGAAAAACCGGGTTTTTAGAACCTGCGTTGCGCATTCCTTGAATAATACGGCCCGGCAAAGCTCCTACGTAAGTACGCCGGTGACCGCGAATTTCCGCCTCATCCCGTATTCCGCCCAAAGAAATACGCACAAAATTTCGTTCTATTGCCCGGGCGATGGAACGGCCTAGAGAAGTCTTTCCTACTCCTGGAGGACCAATGAAACATAGGATAGGGCCTTTTTTCTTTTCCGATAGCTTTTGAATGGCCAAATATTCCAGAATGCGTTCTTTAACCGGCTTTAAACCATAGTGGTCTTCTTCTAAAATGGTTTGGGCCGCTTTAATATCCAGCCGGTCCTCCGTACTTTTGTTCCACGGCAAGGCTAAAAGCCAGTCTAAATAAGTACGGATTACCGCCAGTTCTGCCGCCATAGGGGGCATTTTTTCCAGGCGCTCCACTTCTTTAAGAACCTTTTCTTCTACCTCTTTAGGCAGGCTGGCGGCAGTTATTTTTTTCCGGTATTCCTCCCCCTCCGCCATTCCACCGTCTTTCTCCCCCAGTTCTTGTTGAATGGCTTTCATTTGTTCCCGCAGGTAATATTCTTTTTGAGTTTTTTCCATTTGCTTACGTACCCGCAGGTTAATTTTTTTTTCCAGCTCTACAATTTTCAACTCTTTAGCCACAATGGCGCCCAAGAGTTCCAACCGGGAGACAAGTTCAACTGCTTCTAACAGGCGCTGCTTATCCTCAACCCGTAAATTTAAATGCGAGGCAATAATATCAGCCAGATGCCCGGGGTCTTTTAGGTTAGTCACCGTAGATAAGGTTTCCGCCGGAACACGCCGGGATAACTTTACGTATTGCTCAAATTGGTAAACTAAATTACGCGTTAAAGCCTCTACCTCCGGTGTTTTAACGGGCTCTTCAGTATATTGTTCTACTTCTACCTTTAAAAACTCATCCTGGCTGTAGTGCCGGATAATTTTTCCTCTGGCTATTCCTTCCACCAGTACCCGTAATACTCCGCCCGGTAACTTTAAAATTTGTTTAATTTCCGCCACGGTACCAACAGAAAAAATATCCTCACTCAAGGGACTATCATTCTGAGCTACTTTTTGGGCGGCTAAAAAAATAATCTTATCGCCAAGCATGGCTTTTTCAATAGCGTATATTGATTTCTCCCTACCGACATCCAGGTGGCTGACGGCATAAGGAAATACCAAAACGCCTCTTAAGGGAATCAAGGGGTAGATTCGAATAAAGGAACCCATCAGGCTAAACCTCCTTTGAATAACAAGTTCAACTACTTCTTGATCAAGGTTTGATTATTATTTTAACACATTTTTAATTCCTTTGCCATAACAATAACTACCAAAAGAATTTAATTGACGTACCATTGGAAAATGAGCTTAACTATCTTAGCCCCGACTTTTACAGTTTAAA
>DMDI01000264.1 GCA_003445555.1 Desulfotomaculum sp.
CTCTGGTACCAACAAGAAGCTTCTTTTGCATCTTTACTTAACACCTTATCTTTATTTTCTTGGTCCGTACCAAGTATTTTTAAATCAAATAAATTTTGTAGTATTTCCGTATATAAATGTCCCTCACCTACGCTGGCGTAAGATTTTAACTGAGTAATAGGAATATGGAGCAATTGGTTTACAATGGTATTGGCCAGCTTGACCAGAACCTGCTGTTCTTGCTCTGAGAGGTCAGGTAAACTACGCAAGGCTTGCTGTAAGGCTTTTTGTTTAATTTCCTCTCCCTTTTGTTTTAAAAAAACAATGGTTGGTACCATAAATTGGGTGCCCAGCCACCGCATAAATCCGTTTAACTCTTCTTCAATAATAACTTCGGCCGCGGCCGCGGCCTTTTTGCGTGCTTCCAGGTTAGCGTCAACCACGTTTTGCAAATCGTCAATATCATAAAGAGATACCCCTGGTAAAGTAGCCACGGCAGGTTCAATATCCCGGGGAACGGCAATATCAATTAGAATAAACTGCTTCCCCTTTTGGCTTTGAAGCGTATCTGCCATTTGTTGGTAATGAATAACGTAATGGGGGGCAGCCGTACAACTAATGATAATATCTATTTCTTTTAAGTGGTGATAAACTTGCGCAAATTCAACTGCCTGTCCGCCAAGCTGTCCGGCCAGCTCCTTGGCCTTGGCGTAAGAACGGTTGGTTATGTATACTTTAGTAGCTTTGTTAGCTTTTAAGTAGCCGGCGGTTAGAGTGGACATCTTACCGGCCCCAATAAGTAAAACTGCTTTCCCGGCCAAATTTTTAAGAGCTTGGCGGGCCAGTTCAACGGCCGCGTAGCTAATAGATACAGCGTTTTGGTCAATACCGGTTTTTTGACGTGCCTTTTTGCCAACAGCCAGGGCCTTTTGGAACAAAACATTTAGCACCCGGTTTACCGTGCCCGCTTCAAAAGCTTGTTGGTAAGCCTGTTTTATCTGGCCCAAAATCTCTGTTTCCCCTAAAAGCATGGAGTCTAAGCCGGCAGTTACCCGAAAAAGGTGCCGGATAGCATCATAAAGGGTGTAGGTATAAGTAAAGTTTTTAATTTCCGTGTCGTTTATGCCTGATTTATGCTTAAGAAAGTCACGGGTTGCCTTTAAACCCTGGTTTAGTTCCCGGGTGGTGACATAAATTTCGGTCCGGTTGCAGGTGGATAAAATCACGCAGCCTTCAATGCCCTGGCAACTGTATAGACTCAAGCAGGATTCGGGTATAGAATTTGGCGTAGTTGAAAGTTTTTCTCTGATTTCTACCGGTGCCGTCCGGTGGTTAATCCCTACCGTTACGATAAACATGGGTTAGCCGCTCCTTTGCCTCTCCCAGTTTTTCTTCCCGTACCAACTGTAATAACTTTAAATCCACCAAACGAGTTAAAATGGACTGTCTTTGCCCGGGGTCGGCAACTTCATTTATGGCTTTCTGCCGTACTTCCCCTAAAAAAGAAACCAGCCACCCAAAGGCCGGTCCGTACAGGGTCTCCAGTTCTTCCTTAATTTTTTTGGCTAAAAAAGGGCTTTTACCGGAGGTAGAAACAGCAATTTGCAAAAAACCCCTTTTAACCACGGCCGGTACGAAAAAGTTACTGTATTCAGGGTCGTCAACCACATTAACCAGAATATTGTTCTTAAAACAATCTTTAGCTATCTGCCGGTTTACCTCCTTTTGGTTAGTGGCGGCAATTACTAATTTAACCCCGGTTAGATCAGCAGGCCGGTAAGTACCCTGCCTGAAGTTGAGCCGCCCGTTTTTTACCAACTCACTTAAATTTGACGTTACTTCACTGGCCACAATATTTACCCGGGCGTCGTAATCCAATAAAGTTAATACTTTCCTCTCGGCTACTGTTCCGCCTCCCACCACCAGGCAATTCTGGCCGGCTAAATTTAAAAAAAGGGGATATAGTTTCGTTGCCAATGGCTTTGCCTTAATGTTCATTCTTAATTAATACTTTCTTTCACCAACATAATCAGTAATCATAGTCATGTTTTTCTTGGCCGGCTGTTCAGGAATAAAAGCCAGTTCACTTTTAGCTTTTACCAGATAGCGCCGGGCAATTTTCTGAGCGTAGTCTATACCCCCCGAATTTTTAATGATTTCTACCGCTTTATCGAGAACAAAAGGGTCATTTTGGGTACTTAATACCTTTAAAAGGTTCTTTAAGTCCTCGCGCGCCGGGCTCTGCTTTAAAGCATAAATCGTAGGCAGGGTAATAACTCCCTGTTGTAAATCGCTGCCAACCGGTTTGCCTAATTGCTGCTCCTCAGCTGTAAAATCTAAAACATCATCGGTAATTTGAAAAGCCATCCCCACGTAATGTCCGTAACGGCGCAAGGCTTCTGACAGCTTAGGCGGAGCCTCGCAAACCAGGGCCCCTAATTGACAGCAGGTTGCAATTAGCAAAGCTGTCTTACGGCTAATCCGGAAAAAATAATCTTTTATTGGTTGGGCCCAGTTATAACCGTTTTTAATTTGCTCTATTTCGCCCATGCACATTTTTACCCCGGTGCTGGCTAATATTTTAATAATTGATTTATCGTAATTAGAAATTAATTTCAATGATTCAGCAAAAAGATAACTTCCCACGTGTACGGATAATTTATTTCCCCACATTGCTTTTATAGTTGGCGTTCCCCGGCGCACCAGGGCCGAATCTACTACGTCATCGTGCACCAAAGTAGCCATGTGGGTAAGTTCTACCGCGGCCGCTACGGGTAAAATTTTTTCAAAATTAAAATTACCGCACTTACCGCTTAGGATACAAAAAGCAGGGCGCAAGCGTTTTCCCCCGGCCTTTAAAAGGTGGGTAGCCGCTTCCGTGACTAGAAGGTCCGGCGCTTGGACAACTGAATTAAGCTTTTCTTCTACTCCGGCCATTTCAGCCTGTATTTCATAAAATAGGCTTTGCAATATTTTAAACCACTTTACTAGGCATCCTTTATTTTACCTGGTTTAAAGCGTAACTTATTTTAGACTAAAAATCAATAGCAGCTTTTGGCATGTGTAGCTTTTGGCATGAAAAATAGAATTGTTCCTTTTTAAAGAACTATGCTATAATTTAAGCAGTGTTATTTAAAATAAAAGTTTAAAGTCTGCAAGGGGGGTGGCTGGGGCCTGGTGGCCCTCCTGGT
>DMDI01000287.1 GCA_003445555.1 Desulfotomaculum sp.
AATTTGCATTGTGGCGGGCCTTCGAAAAGCTACCCTTGCGCCCGGGCCGGGTACAAAGAAAACGGCTATGAAAAGCCCGGTTTGTACATGTCGAGCCAACCCGGCTGCGAACACGATGTGCCTATCATAAAGACACCGGGCGACAATTACCCCGGGGGATTGAACGTTGGCGAAGATTATACCCTCAACAACCCCGCCCGCCTACGGACAAACAAACCTCCGGCAGATATAGCCGGGGGAATAGGCAAGTACAGGATCTTTTTGACTGCTAATTTTCAAAAAAGAACGATTTAACAAGTTATTAAGAGAAAAATTAACAAATTCTTTGAAAAACCCAATAATCAGGGAGCAAACTCCTAAATTGCACTACTTAATGTCTAAATATTCTCTTGCTATAATTATATACTAAAGTATATAATCAATATTAAGAGACAGTATGGCCAGCCTGCGGGAGTGGGCAGAGGTGCAGGGTAAATCCGAAAGGTGCCTGTGACACAACGGTCGTACTGTTTATACTTTTATAACCTCTTTTTGTAGCAAATCCTGGACAATCTCAAAAAGGGATTCTTGTTGTTTTCGGCAATACTCTCTAGAAACGGCCCCCGCTAGAGCATCGCATACCTGAATACCCTTTTCTTTTTCAGATATACTCCAATAAATATTAAGGCCAGGCATGTTAAGGTGTTTTTTGATTTCCCGAACGTGTTTATCCATATGGTTCTTGCTCTTTTCTACTTTATCAACTGCTATTATAGTATCTTTTTCTGTAATCTCACAATAGAGGAGTAACTTAGTAACAGCGCCAACATAATCACTTTTGTGATTTCGATATCCTTTTTTAATTATTGTCCAGAAAGGGATTTTCCTTTTTGCAATCGCTTTCAGCATTTTCTTTCTCTTTTGCTGGCATCGTGATCTTTATATTCATTAGCTTGGAAGTTTTTGATAGTTTCTCTTGCCCAGTTTCTCCATTCTTTTATTGTATTTTGGATAACGTCAGGATGTTCAACTGAAATTACCACAAACGTCATTAAATTTTCGTATCCTGATTCATCAACGAAGAAATATGCCAACTAATTATTAAACCTCCTGGGAGAAATTACAAAATCTATCTTTTGATTGGTATGAATATATGATTCTTAAGCCGGAACCCTATGGACGCTGTTGATCCACCCAAAGCGATGCAGAAAGAAACGAAAGTATGGACAAAAGAAGAAGCGGCGGCTTTCCTGAAGACTGCATCTGGCCATAAGCACTATGCGTTTTTTTATTTAGCCTTAAAGACCGGTGCCCGGTTGGGGAGAACTGCTTGCTTTACGATGGGAAGATATAAATTTTGAACGAAAAACGGTCCAAATTAAACACTCAGTAACAAACATTTCCAGGGAAATCGTGCTTCGAACAACGAAAACAAAAAGCGCGCTAAGAACTATCCCTATTGATGAAGCAACGGTTAATGTACTTAAAAACCATAAAAAACTTACCACAGAAAGGGCGCTGAAGTTGGGTTTTGGCCGCATCCCTTGGGTTTTCTGGTCAGACAAAACAGGAAGCCCCTTATATCCAACCAACGCTAGCAGGGCGTTCAAAATGGCAGTTGAAAAATCTAGAGTGCCGATGATCCGCTTCCATGACCTCCGACATTATGTAGAGCTCTACATAAGCGCCACACACATGCAACATTTCTACTCGAAGCAAATGTACACCCTAAGACTGTCTCTGAAAGGCTTGGGCATTCTTCAATACAAATCACTTTAGAGTTATCAGGGAAAACAACCTGGAGGAATTTTTAACCTATATACAAAATTATGAACTAATTGTAACCTTTAACGGCAAGTTATTCGATGTACCTTTTATTAAAAAAGTATTGTGACCCTTGAACTATGATGGCTAAAGTTTAAATCGTGGCTTACTTTGATTTTTTATCTTTTTTTCTAACGAATCCTTCATTTTTTCTAAAAAAATTTCGATATCATGTTTAAACGATTCGTTTAATTTATAAAGTAACCTTACATTATTTAACACGTTTTGAGGAATTAAATTAAAACTATATATATTTCCCACCCTATGCCTAAAACTTCGTAATTCGTCTAGTTTTTCATAACTTTTTTCTGAAATGGCTTCGGGACGAATTCCGGGTATTTTTGCTTTCATCTGACTCAAAAGCGTCTTGTGCCAACTTTCTCCTTTAGGCAATCTCTCGTCTATCTCTAAAGCTATTTTTTTAAAGATCCTTTCTGCCCCACTATAGTAATCTTGAAGCAATCCGGCCACGCCGCGTAAAATAACTTCATCGGCAAGAATTTTTTTTGCAATTTCTTCTTCATACAATCCCTTTTTTTGTAAAACAGAAAATATTTGATCTAAACCTTGTATTTCTTCATCTATTTCTATTTTTAGGTAGGTAAGTGCTCTTATGGTAATCATGATAATTTTAAACCTCTCTCCTCTGTAACAATGCTTCTCATTTTATCGCTTACTTCATCTGCGAACACTATATGAATCAAATAAGGCATGGCCATTTCTTCCGCTTCAATGACTATTCTTTTTTTCGCTGATTCGGAAAGGTCACCAGATATCATAAGATCTATATCAGAGCACTTAAAAGGTCTCTTTTTGGTAAGCGAACCAAACAAATATACGTTTACATTTTTATGAGTTTTGACGATACGCGAAGCGATGTTTCTTGCCTTTTTCTTCATTTTAATATGACGTATTTGCAATAATCTCTGATCCTCGGCGGTTATTAAATCTCCAATATCTAACCATTTGTTTTTCACGCAACACCACCTCAAAAACAATTATAACTCATAGGTGGGCTAAAAACCATAACGAAAATGGGAGAATTGGCCGGCTTAAAATGGAGCTAAAGAAAATAAGGGGTTTTAGGTTGCGGCTCTGGTGGTATTCGCTTTATTTTACTCAACCGAAAACCTTATTTACAATAAATACCGAAGCTACCAGGGTGGTAAAATCGGCCGCCAGGCCGGAAATGACCGCGTACCTGTACCTGGTAATTCCTACCGAACCAAAGTACAAGGTAAGCACGTAAAAAGTGGTATCTGTACTGCCCTGCATGGTAGAAACCAGCCGTCCAAGGTAGCTATCCGGACCATGGGCGGCAATTATATTGGTGGCCACACCCAGGGCCGCTCCTCCTGAGAGAGGTCGCATAATAGCGTGAGGCAATAATTCAACGGGGAAGCAAAAATAATCAAAAAAAGAGGATAAGTTATGCACCAGCAATTCCATGGTTCCTGTAGCCCTAAAAATGTTAATGGCCATAAGCATAGCCACCAGGTACGGAATT
>DMDI01000172.1 GCA_003445555.1 Desulfotomaculum sp.
TAATTCATTACCCATTCCGCCATTTTTAAAGCCTCCTGAACATTTAGAATGTCCGGGAGCATTAATTCCATTCCTGTCTATAGAGACATCAGGTTGACATTTAAGAAGCAACAGTTTAACATACTAAATAGAAAAATTTTTGTCCCAGTAGCTCAGCTGGATAGAGCAACGGACTTCTAATCCGTTGGGCGGGGGTTCGAATCCCTCCTGGGACGCCAAAGAGTATTTTTTTATGATCCAAAAGTTTCGCGGAATATTACTTATAATCATTCTAATTCTGCTTTTTTATAAGCTAATGAGAGAATTAGAAATCTGCCCTGGTTGTTTAAAGGTATGGGCCTCCCCTAAAGTCTGGGCTTTCGATAGAACAATTACCCATTTAATCAGATACCATACAAACCCGGAGATAACAGGAGTAATGAAAGGTATTACTTTACTGGGTTCTGCCAGCGTAGTATTTTCAATTGCCATGGGAACAATCTCCGTCTTTTTAATCCTGCGACGGCAACTATTAGAACCTCTATTTTTGACTTTTGCTGCAACCGGAAGCTGGCTGCTTAACGAGTTACTAAAATGGAGTTTTCACCGGCCCCGGCCAACTGTAAACCAATTATTGCATATCACCGGCTACAGCTTTCCAAGTGCCCATTCCATGGTAGGTATGGCTTTTTATGGCGCCATAGCCTATTTGCTATGGATATATTTACCTTCCCCCCGCTGGCGTTGGTTTTTAACAAGTAGCCTTATTTTGCTTATCGTTTTTATCGGCATAAGCAGAATTTATTTAGGAGTCCATTATCCCAGTGACGTATTGGCTGGATTTATTGCCGGCGGAATTTGGCTAACCTGTTGTGTGCTGGCATTTAATGCCGTCAGTTACCGTACAAGGTTAGTCCGTAATAATCTGGTTAATTAGCCCGCTAAAAGGGAAATATATAAGCGTTTGTTTCGGTACTTTTAAAGGTAACTTTACATAATAAGTTAGTTTACATAATGTTTATGTTCCTCTCAGGGCTGCTTGTTCTCTTATTCTTTTGAAAAGGTATTGCCATTGAGTTGTAACTGATTTTTTGAAAGCGGGAATATTTGTGCGCTATTTTACTTTTCCGGCGTACATGTTTTTATCCGCCGCCTCAAGCAAGTCTTCAATATTCATACCGTCATCAGGAAACTTGGCTGTACCTACGGAAAAGTCAACAGGAATGTCTCCAGCATTTAGCCTTAATAGTTCCAGATTTTTCATTATTCTGGTTTTTAAGGTTTCAGACCTTGGTCCTTCCCTGGGAAACAGGATTACGAACTCGTCGCCCCCATAGCGTGCAGCCAAATCATAATCCCGGATGCTTTGCTTTATTGCTTCCGCTAGGGCTTTTATTGCTTTATCTCCCACTTGGTGTCCCATCGTGTCGTTGATTTTCTTTAGTTTGTTAACATCTATCACGGCAATTGACGGACCCGATTCTTCAAGTTGCCGGACATGGAAAAGTTCTTGCTCAAACTCTCTGAAAAATACCTGACGGTTGTTAAGTCCGGTAAGCGGGTCAGTTTCGGACTGCCTGCGAAACTTAAGGGATATTTTGCTTAGCTCCAAAAGCGAAAAACAAATGCCAATAAAAACCATCAGTAGACCTAAGTTTCCTAAAACTATTTCTCCGGTTACCCGCTTAATTAAGGAAGGAATATAGTATAACATACCAATAATATCAACGCTAACCCCCGCAATTAAGAGGATAAAACCAATAATAAATACTTGCTCCGGCCGGGTAGTTTTTCTCAAGCGAAAGCGGAAAAAAAATAATAGCCAGATTGAAACTCCAGTATAAATAAATAATTTTATTATTTTGCAAATTAATCTGAAGTACAGGTCTGTTCCGTATTCCATAAGCCAATAAAGTACCGTTAATAATTTTATTTAAAAGGTTGTTTGATTAAAATTATCCGTCAATTATAGGAAGATAGAATATATTAGTCTAATATGGCTCTTTTTCTTTTATCCCTGATTTACCCTAATCTATCTTGTACGGTGGCTAAAATTTCGGCTTTTAATTTTTGGGCCGCCCTTACTAAATTTTCTTTTTGGGTACGGGCATAAACAACGTAAGTTTCTTCTTTAATAAGGGGAAGATTAATGTCCACACATAATAACACTGCTTCCAGGGCGCCGGCACAAAGATAAGCGGCCACTCCTGCGTCACTAATAGCCATTTTACTGCCTATATGACTCATCTTACGGGTAAGGGTCAGGGCTTCTAAAAGAATAGCGGCGGTTTCTAAGGGAACATCTGTAGCTTTTTTAAATGCTTTTTGCCTTGCATCTTCCCGGGCCTTTTTTTCTTCCGGGGTATTTTGGGGCAACCGGTAGGTAGCCATAAATTCCGTAAAAGCGGCTATATCCAGTTCAACCATTTTTTCTAATTTAGCCATTAAATCCTGGGCAGCACCGGTAACTTCTATTATTTCTTCTTCTAAAGCCGTGTTTTTACCAGAAGTAAGGTGACCCACCATGACCGTCATAGAAAGGCCAAGACAACCGGCTAAGGCAGAAATACTTCCTCCCCCAGGGGTAGGGTCACGGGAGGCGGCCAATTCTATTACTTTACGCAGCGGTAAATCAAAAAGTGTCTCCATGTTCCTTTCCCTCCTGTTGCATTTGAATGGCCCGGCAAACATTTTTTAAAAGCAAGACCGTGGTTAAACTTCCTACTCCCCCGGGAACCGGCGTAATAGCCCCGGCAATTTCCTTTACCGCTTCAAAATCAACATCGCCATAAATTCCTTCCTCCAGAGCATTTATTCCGGCATCCACCACCACTGCTCCCGGTTTAACCATTTCCCCTTTGATCAATTTTGGCTGTCCGGCCGCCACAAATAAAATTTCGGCCTGCCTGGTATGAAAGGGGAGGTCAACCGTTCTGGTATGACATACGGTAACCGTAGCATTTTCCTTCAGGAGCATAAAAATTAAAGGCCGGCCTACTGTTTCTCCTCTTCCCGCCAGAACGGCGTGCCTGCCGGCAATTTCTATATTACTCCGTTTTAAAATCTCAATACAGGCCGCAGGAGTAGCCGGAAAAAGACCTTCTTTCCCGCTTAATAAATACCCTTTATTTAAGGGGTGCAAACCATCTATATCTTTAACCGGGGAAATAGCGGCAACTACTCTTTGCTTGTCTATTCTTGGAGGTAACGGCAACTCAATTACAATACCGTGGACTTTAGGATCATTATTTAGCTCACTAAGCAAGGCTAAAATTTCCCTGGTTTTAACCGTGTCCTTAAAAGTAAAAAGATTAAGGTCAATTCCCACCTGTTGGCAGAGGTTTTGTTTTGATCTTACATAAACTAAAGAGGCCGCGTCATCACCGGCCTGGATAACGGCTAAATTAGGCATGATCTTTTGTTCACGCCATTTCATAGTCTCTATTTTTAGTTCTGCCCGCACCTGGGCGGCTATAGCTTTTCCGTCAATTATTTTAGCCAGAATAACCTTTCCTTTCTCGTTAAAATTTCAGGTCATAAGCAAGATCTTTAGATCTTCTTTTCTCCTTACTATAGCATTTTTCTTGTGTATTTTAAAAACTCATGTTAAAATTAATCTTGTCATTTTTGCGGGTTAAGGGGGTGAAAAATGTGCCTAAGATTAAGTCGGCGGTCAAAAGGGTAAGAATTATTCGCAAACATACTTTGCGCAACGTCAGCTTAAAGTCCGCCCTGCGTACGGCTATTCGCAAGCTGGAGAAAAGTTTAACCGGAAATGACCGGCAGGTAACAGGGCAAAATTTACGTAATGCCTTGCGGACAATAGATAAAGCCGTAACTAAAGGTATTTTACATAAAAATACCGCCGCCCGAAAAAAATCGCGTCTTACCAAGAAATACAATCATCAAATAAAACAGGCTATGTAATTAAGTAACAAAATTATACTTTATATAACTTATATAATTAATATTTAAGCTTAAATATTTTTGTCAATTTATGACCTTACGATACCCCGCTTATGATTTTAATGTAACTAACTTATTTACGAAGTTCCAACAAAAGGGTTTCTATAGCGGGGTAAAAGTCCAGTTTTCCTGTTTTAGTGCCCAGGTCTATTTCAAGCAGCCTGTTCAGGGTAGTAGTTATTTGCCGTTCGTTAAAATTTTTGCTTTGGTTGATTATTTTGTTAGCAACATAAGGATGGATATTTAGTTGTTTAATTAGTTCGGTTTGGGAACAGCCTGAGGATACTAGCTGCCTGGTTTGTAAAATTAAACGAAACTGCCGGGCCAGCATAGCCAGAATAACCGGGGGTGGTTGGCGATTGACCAGGAGGTCTTTTATTCCTTTAAGTGCCTGCGAAATAAGGCGCTGACCAATAGCATCAACCACCTTAAATATACTTTCCTCAATTAAAGGCTCCGTTAATATTTGAACATCGCTTGCTTCAATTACTTTTTTATCTCCCGTAAAAGTAATCAGCTTTTGTATTTCGTTTTTCAAAAGAAACATGTTTTGGCCCACCCTGTTTAAAAGCACTTCTATGGTGGCAGGGGCAATTTTCTTTCCGGCCCTTTGGGCTTCTTTAGCCAGCCATTTATGTAAATCCCGGCGTTTCAAGGAGGCAAATTCTATTACCCGGCCGTTTTTTTTAACGGCTTTAAATAAATTTCGTCTTTGGTCTACGCTCTGGCCGGTGTTAAAAACCAAACAGGCAGAGGGTAATGGTTTTTGTAAATAATTTAGAAGGACCCTCTTTTTATTTTCAACCTCGCTATCATTATCTTTTTCATTATCTTTTTCAGCGGTGTTTTTTTTGGTCAGGGCAGAAAAAAAGCGCGCGTGCCGGACAATAATCAAGCGACGTTCCACCATAACGGGGGGGGTACGGGCACAAGATACAACAACTTCCTCGCTTGTTTCTTCGCCGTCTAAAACATCAATATTAAAAGCGGCTATTTCAGGAGGTATAAGGTCTTGACGAAATTTTTGCACCGCTTGTTCCCGTAAATAGGCTTCTGTCCCAAAAAAAAGATAAACCGGGGCGATATTTTTTAAGCGCAGGTCATTCATGAGTTCGCGGTAATATTGCATTATTTAGGCGCCCTTTCTGGCGGGTAAATAAACTGTTTCCAGGTATTTCCCGGGACTATTTCTTGTTTTTAATTTTAGCCAAATAGTGATAAATGCCTTGGGCGTTAAAGTCTAAATCAAAAAATACCTGTTGAAAAACCGGCAGCTGGTAATTATTTATTCCGTACTGAGCCAATTCATCTTTGACGTAGGTGGTTATTATTTCCTTAATATGTTCTGCCGTTCCCCCTTTTTGGAACACTTTTTGTCCCAAAGCCAGGAATTTTTCTGCCAGCTGTAAGTTACGGCTCATGATAAGGGCAAGATTACTCGCCCGGCCGTAATGAGTGAAAAAAACGTGTTCCAGCGGCAAGCTATTGATTTGCTCTATAGTTGCTTTTAAGCCGTTTGGTTCAAATTCAGGCGGAGGCATGGGAGGAAGAATATAATCAAACTAGGCCGCTTTGCTTAAATAATCGTATCTAACCCCTAAAGCATCGCCACTAAAAAGACCTTTTCTTAAAGGATCATAAATTACCATATGGTGACTGGCATGTCCTAACGTATGGTAAAAAGTAAGCCGGATATTTGGATCAAGGGTTAGCTGCTCTCCATTTACGGGGGTGTATACACGTTCCTGATCCACGGGAACTATTTCGCCAAAAAAAGAATTAAACTTTTCCCCGTAAATAGCTTTTGCTCCGGCAATTAAGCGGCCGGGTTCAGTCAAGTGCCTGGCTCCCCGCGGGTGCACCAGGACTTTGGCCTGCGGCAGCTTGGCCAGTATGGCCCCCGCCCCGCCGGCGTGGTCAAGATGGATATGGGTAACGATAACAAAGTCCACCTGGGCGGGAGTAAGATTAAGCTTTTCTATAGCCGCTAAGATGTGTTTAACTCCCGGGGCCGGACCTGTTTCAATGAGAACTATTTTACTTGCCCCTTTAATCAGGTATACGTTGGTTCTTTCCGGCAGGTACATATCATAAACATCTATCTGGTATAAGTCTTTTTCTAAAGCGATCATCGAAGACAAAATTTCCTCTCCTTTTTACCACGTTTGTTTATATTATTCGCTAATACTTTATTAAATCCTGCCCTGAGTGTTCCTTTTTGGTCATCTTCGAACCTCGAACCTTGAACCTCGAGAATTAGGCGGCCTCTTTCTTCAGCCGTCCTGTTTTCAGCCAAACATTAGTGCCGTCAGTGGTTAAAATTACCGCGCCATTAAGGTCTGTCCGGTAAATTAAATTTTTACGCCGGACTAAAAGGTCCAGGACCGCCTGGTCTGGATGGCCAAAATTATTCTGGGCCCCTACTGAAATTACGGCTATTTTAGGATTTACCGCCTTTAAAAAATCAGCTTCAAAGTAGCGGCTGCCGTGGTGAGGAATTTTTAGAACCTGCGCTCTTAAATAAGGTTTTTTATGCTCCAAAAGCCATTTTTGACCCTCCAGGGCAATATCCCCGGTAAATAGCAACTTTAATTTCCCGTAGCTTAAAGAAATCACTACCGAAGCATTGTTTATATCCGAGTGAGTGCCTTTCAGGGGAGGCACAGGAGGGTTGAGTATTTTTACCGTTATAGCCGGGTCTAAAGGTAAAAAAGCACCTGCTTCAGCCACTTTTAAAGTTATATTTTTTTGCCTGGCCCAGTTCAAAAGTAATAGGTATTCAGGCCGGACAATTTTTGTATCCTCTTTATCAGGTCCTAAACCAATAGGGGAGACCACCATTAATTTTACCGGAAAGTTTTTCAACACGGCTTTTGCTCCGCCGGCGTGGTCTTCATCGGGGAGGGTTATGATTAAAGCGTCAAT
>DMDI01000072.1 GCA_003445555.1 Desulfotomaculum sp.
CTAAGCCTGAGTCATCAGCTAAAGCAATACAACCGGTGTCCGCGGCCACAATTTTTGCTTTTTTAACGGCGTTTTCCTTAAAGGTTTTCCCGTCCTCAATTATATCCGGCAGATCGGGATAGTCAGATAAAGAAAGTACTTCTATGCTATTCTTATTCTTAAAAGAACTATTAATTAATAATTTTATTTCTTTTAATTTTCCTTGATTTGCCGTGGCGATTACCAGCTTCAATTATCTTACCTGCCTGTTATTTTTTAGTAAACAAAATAGGTGTGACCTTCTAAAACCAGTTCAACTTTTTTGCCAAAGCTTTCTTCTGCCTGGGCTCGTAATAACTCCAGGTCATATTCAGGATAAAAGTGGGTTAGAATCAACTGCTTTACCCGGGCTTTTTTGGCCATTTCTCCGGCCTGGCGGGCGGTCATATGAATATTTCGAAAAACTTCCTTATCCTTATCCAGTCCGCTGGCTTCGCAGAAAAAAATGCTTGCTTTTTCCGCAAAAGCCGCCATTTCTTCCGTGGGGGCCATGTCCCCTGAATAAACAAAATAGCCGGAGCCGTCTACCCCAATAGCGTAAGCAGGGATTAGGTGCGGTACGGGCAGGAAGTACAGGTATACCTGTCCCACCTCAGCCCGGCGGGCCAAAACCCCCGGGGGCACCTTTTCTTCAGGCAGGCTTTCAATGGCGGTAACCTCAAAAGCTTCTTGATAAGAAGCAAATTCTTCAAATATTGCGGCCGGCTGAGCAGGTAAAAACAACTTTACCGGGCGGTAACGCCGGCCCTCCCGGCGGGAAATTTCAACCGCGTGGCGCAAACAGTAAAGATCGGCGTAGTGATCCGGGTGCAGGTGAGTAATGGCTGCGGCCCGTAAATCCTCGTGGCTGGCAAACTGTCCCAGGTGGCTAAAAGTACCATTTCCCGCGTCAAGCAGAATGTAAGCCCCTCCATCTTGCAGTAAATAACCGGAACAATTACCTCCTGTCCTGGGGTAAGGAGCCCAACAGCCTAAAACCGTAATCCGCATTTTTAACTCGCCCGCCATAGTAGGGGCGTATGCAATACGCTGGGGCGTATGCAATACGCCCCTACTATGGCGGGCCTTCCTCCCTTCGTTTTCTATGTCCGCAGCATTTCTAAAAAAGCTTCCAGGCGCAAACGTGTCCGGGCGTCCAACCGGCCAGGTCTATCTCCTTCTAAAGTAAGAACAGGTATTTTAAGCCTGGTGCGGATGATTAAGTCTTCAATTTGCCGGAAACAAAACCTTTGCACGTAATGAATGAGCCCTTTTATTTCCCGCCGCTCAATTTCCTGCTGAATATCTTTTAACCGGAAAAAAACCCCGTAAGGATAAGTATAGGCCCGATACTGTTCCACCAAATTTTTTTGGGGAAAGGGCAGGGTAAATTGGCGCTGTATTTCGTTAAACACTACCCGGGCTCCTTTTTCCTCCAGAAAATCATAAAGGTCGGTAGCAATAGGAGGCACCCCAATAAAACCAAGCCGGATTTTTGGCGGCGGTGTTTGGCTGTTTCCTGTCTGCGTGCGGATACGCACAGGCAGGGAGGTTAAATTATTTAAAAATATCTCTATTTCCTGGGCAAAAGCGGCCGGGTTTCCTTTAAAATCGCTGCAGTTAACCTGAAACAAATGATTATCCTGACTGGGGACAATTCCTTTTTGCCAGGAAAGGTCATCAATTTGCCATACTTTTTCCCTGATTTTATTTAAACTTTTCCAGGTTTTATTTACCAAAGGCCAGCTTACGTTAAAATAAGCCATCATTTTTTCAATTTGCAGTTTTAAAAGGTCCTTGTCCCGGTCAAAGGGATAAGCGAACGGGAATATTTCCTTATCTTTTAACTGCCAGGTTTCCATAAGGGCGTGCGTATTGCTGCAGTCACCCTGGGTTACGGCCACCACCGCACGAATATCCCGGTTTTTTAAAACTACGCTGTAAATCCCTTTAATCCAACTGCATACGTTACGGGGAAAACCCGCTAACTCAGCTTCATCTACCAGTTGTTGGGGGTTAGCCGCGGTGATGAAAATATTATTTAAATCAACCGGAACCAAACCCGCCGCGTAAATTACTTCCACCGGAACAGTAGTGGTAATCCCTATTTTGTCCTGAGGATTAAATAACTTAATTGGCCCGGGAAATTTTTTGTCCCGCTTCATTTTATTATATCTTATTATATAATTGTCCGGGGGGCAAGATTAAAAACTACCGCCGCTGACTATTTTTCTAAACTGACCTGTTCTACCTCGGGCATAGGGTGATTCCAGAGACAGCTTGCTAGTTCTTGAAACTTATGGGGGTTTCCGCTGACGTAAAAACGGTGGGTTGGTGAATTCTGAGGGATAGGGTTATTTAAAAGGTTAAGTTTTTGCATTTCTTCCCGCGCTTTCATTACCGTTGCCGTGGCCGGGTCAACAAGTTTTATATCTGGCCCTAGGGCGGCCGTAAATTCGTGGCTTAAAAAAGGGTAATGAGAACAGCCAAAAATCAAAGTGTCAATACCGGCCTCTTTCAAAGGCTTTACATATTCCCTGGTGGCTTGAAATGCCTCGGCTGTTTTTATTTTACCGTTTTCAACTATTGGCACTAACTTGGGAGCGGCCTGGCTAAAAACTGCCGCCCGGGGGGAAGCGGCCTTTATTTCTCTGGCGTAAGCCCCATTTTTTATGGTTGCTGCGGTGGCAATAACGCCGATACGGTGATTTTTAGTTGCTTTCACCGCTTCTTGGGCTCCTGATTTGATTAAACCAACCATTTGAACCGGAAAGTATTTTTTTAGGACCGGCAAAGAAATTGAAGAATTGGTATTGCAGGCGAAAATTATATATTTTACTTTTTGGGCCACTAAAAAAGAGATGATGTTATAGGCCAATCCTATTAATTCTTCTGTCGTACGTGAACCATACGGCACATGAGCGTTATCACCAAAGTAAATGGTGGATTCTTTTGGCAGTTGCCTTAATATTTCCTGTAAAACCGTCAGGCCGCCTACCCCTGAGTCAAATAAACCAACCGGTCGTGCATCACCCAAAAATATATATCCTCCTTGCCCGTAGAGGCGTATGGCCATACACTCGGGCGTATAGCCCCATACGCCCCTACTTAATCTTTTTCCAGGTTTCTTTTCTATTAAGTAAGCATAGTAAATAAATTTAAGAATATACCTTATTAATTTAACATATTTATGCGAAAAATTGTAGGAGCGTAAAATTTAACGCCCATAGGGGCATACGGCCATACGCCCCTACAATTGGGTGGTTATAAAATCTGTTATCCCTTGGGCAATGGCCTGGGCTATTTTTTGACGAAAATATTCCTGAGCTAAAAGATTTTCTTCAGTGTAATTGGAAATAAAAGCAGCTTCAATCAGAACGGCAGGCATACTTGTTGTGCGTAACACCGCAAAATTAGCTTGCTGCACCCCCCTATCCTTTAGGCCCAAAAGATTAAGTAAGTTTTGCTGCACAATATTAGCTAATTCTTTACTTTTTTCTTGACGAACTATCTCTTCTTTCTTTTGCTCGTTAAAGTAGCAGTAATAAAAAACGCTGGTGCCGTTAGCCCCCCGGTTTTCGTGGGCGTTCATATGGATACTGACAAAAACACTGGCGCCAAAGTTATTGGCCATCCCTGAGCGTTCGTAAAGATCAACGTAATTATCACCTTCCCGGGTAAGTTCTGTCTTTATGTTTTGGGAAGTTAATATTTTCTTAACCTTCTTAGCCACGTCAAGGTTAACGTCCTTTTCCTTTAAGCCGGTTGAACCTACTGCGCCAGGTTCATTTCCTCCGTGGCCCGGGTCTAAAACAACTAAATTTTCTTCTCCTGGTTTAGGGGTAAAAATTTCTAGGTCAAGTATCTTTTTATCTTCTGATAGGTAACTGCGGTAAGCAGCCTTTTGGTTTAAGTCAAAAACCAGGCGGGTAACGTCAGGGTTAGAGCTAAACCAGCCCACCCTTACCTGGCTTACCACTTCAAAGTTAACCATTACCGTAGGCGGTAGGCTTCCCGGCCTTATATCATAAAGGTCTATTATCAGTCGGTTAGGAGCGGTTAATTTAAAAATTTTGTAATCTTTTATCGGCTGAAAGGCAATAATAGTTGCTTTGGTAAGGCCGTTTTCTTCACTTGTTTTTAATTCCAGGGTAGTTTCTTCGTTTA
>DMDI01000023.1 GCA_003445555.1 Desulfotomaculum sp.
ATCTCTATGACCGGCGAATAATTTTTGAAGAATATATTTCCGGCCGCGAAATAGAGATAAGCGTTTTAGGCAACGAAGAACCGGTGGCTTCATTGCCTGGGGAGATAACCTATGACCACGAATTTTATGATTACCAGGCCAAGTATCGATCCTCAAAGGTACGCTTGCATATTCCTGCTTCCTTGCCTGACAAGACCATAGACCAATTGCGGGAAATGGCCATAAAAGCATACCGGGCGTTAGATTGTGCCGGTTTAGGAAGGGTAGATTTTTTTTTAAGGGAACAAACCGGGGAGTTATTAGTTAACGAAATAAATACCATGCCGGGATTTACCCGCTTTAGCATGTACCCCAAACTTTGGGAAGCAAGCGGTTTAGGGATAAATGAGCTTTTAGACCGTTTAATTGAGCTGGCTCTTGAACGGCACCGGAAAAAAATATGTTCAGGAGTCCACCAGACAAAAAAATAAGAAATAGCGCTAGTTGACACCCTAAAAGAAAAAGTTTACAATAACGAAGGTTATAACAGGAGGTGTTTTTATATTACCAAAGAGTACCGGATAAATGAAAGTATTCGGGTTAAGGAAGCCAGGGTTATAGACGCTGATAATAATCAAATGGGTATTCTTTCCCTTCAGGAGGCCTTGCGCCTGGCCGAAGAAAAAAATCTGGATTTAGTAGAAATAGCGCCTCAGGCCAAGCCGCCGGTATGCCGGATTATGGATTACGGCAAGTTTAGATACGAGCAAAGCAAGCACGATAAAGAAATCAAAAAAAAACAGCGGGTTGTTGATATTAAAGAAATAAAACTACGTCCTAATATAGAAGAGCATGATTTTCAGATTAAAGCCAAAAATGCAGCCCGCTTTCTAAAAGAAGGCGATAAAGTAAAGGCAACGATTATTTTCCGGGGCCGCGAAATTGTGCATACCCAGTTGGGCCAACAAGTGTTGAAACGGTTGGCAGAACAGGTAAAGGAAGTTTCTACGGTTGAAAGGTTGCCCAAACTGGAAGGAAAGAGCATGATCATGATTTTAGCTCCCGTTAAGCAAGAAGAAGTTAAACAAGCATAGAGAGGAGATTATTTTTAATTATGCCTAAAATTAAAACTCACCGTGGCGCGGCAAAAAGGTTTAAATTAACGGCTACGGGTAAAATTAAACGGGCCAGTGCTTTCCACAGCCATTTACTGGGTAAAAAAACGGCCGGCCGGAAGCGAAAATTGAGAAAAGGTACTCTGGTAGACAAAACGGATAAAGCCAGAATTAAACGTTTATTGCCTTACTAGGCTAAAAAAGGGAGGAGAATTGGTAATATGCCCAGGGTAAAAAATAGTGTGGTTACCCGCCGGAGACATAAAAAGATCCTTAAGTTGGCCCGGGGTTACCGGGGGGCAAAGAGCAAGTTGTACCGGGTAGCCAAAGAGCAGGTTATGAAGTCATTAAGCTATGCTTACCGCGATCGCCGCGTGAGAAAGCGCGATTTTCGCAAATTGTGGATTGCCCGTATTAATGCGGCGGCGCGCTTAAACGGTATTTCATACAGCAGGCTAATGAACGGGCTGCGGTTGGCCGGGGTGGAGATTAACCGTAAAAATCTGGCTGATATAGCCGTTCATGATGCCAGTGCCTTTAATCAACTGGTAGAGATAGCTAAAAATAGGTAAGCTGCCTGTCCTGCAAAATTAAAGCTCCTTAATCCTTAAATTTTAATTAAAACTTAACCGGTTTAAAGTTTACAAGTATTTTATCCAAGAATATAAGCAGGAGAATAATGTTAAAAACTGGCTATAAACAGTTTCTCCTTTCGGAATGGGAAAAAATAATTTCTTGGCGTCTTAATCCACCGCAAATACTTGTCCTGGGTTTCGCCGCCCTAATTTTAGCCGGCGCTCTTTTATTATTATTACCTCAGGCCTCAAGAACAGGACAATATACTAATTTTTTAACCGCTCTTTTTACGGCTACCTCGGCGGTATGCGTAACGGGTTTGGTCGTAGTAGACACGGGTACTTACTGGTCTACTTTTGGACAAGGGATTATCTTGCTTTTAATTCAAATAGGTGGATTAGGTTTTATGACCATGGCCACCTTTTTCTTTATTTTAATGGGCCGCCATATTGGCTTGAGAGAACGCTTGTTAATTCAAGAATCGTTAAACCAGTTAAGCCTGGCCGGGGTGGTAAGGCTGGCGCGCGCCATACTGATTTTTACTTTTCTTACCGAGGGTTTTTTTGCCTGTATTTTGGCCTTGCGTTGGGCCTTTGATTACGGGTGGTCTACGGGATGGTGGTTTGGCTTGTTTCACGCCGTATCTGCTTTTAACAACGCCGGTTTTGACCTTTTTGGCCATTTCAAAAGTTTAACCGCTTACGCTTCTGATGCAACGGTGACTTTCAGTATCACTACATTAATTATTTTAGGGGGAATAGGTTTTGCGGTAGTAGCGGAGATATTTAAAAAAAACCGTAAAAGGTATATATCAGTCCACACCCGTCTGGCTCTTTTAAGCACCGGACTGTTGATTGGTTTTGGCCTGTTTTTCTTTGCTTTACTGGAATGGCAGGGTGTGCTGGCGGAACTTTCCTGGCCGGGAAAATTACTGGCTTCCTATTTTCAGGCCGTGACCCCGCGCACGGCCGGATATAATACCGTCGAAATCAATCAACTGCGGGCTGCTACCCAGTTTTTCCTTATTCTTTTAATGTTTATTGGCGCTTCTCCCGGCTCTACCGGCGGGGGGGTCAAAACCACTACTTTTTGCCTTTTTGCTTTTAGTGTCTTTTCTTTTGTCAGAGGGAAGGGAGGGGGGGGAAATTTCCGGGGGCGTCTTCCCGCCTGGCCAGGGTACAAAACATTGGGTATTTTTTTTTTTGCGGGTATAACGATCCTTTCCCTTTCTTTTTTTTTTTCTT
>DMDI01000022.1 GCA_003445555.1 Desulfotomaculum sp.
TTGAACTTGAAAATTTAACCGGGATAAAATTTCTTCCGTTTCTTCGGCCGGTATTTTTACCCCTAATAAAAAATTTACTCTACCTGTTTTTAATAATATTGTTCTGGGGGTAAAAGGTTTAGGGTACTGGTCAATAATCCCGGCTACCACTTCACCGGCCTGAATATGCTGGAGGAGTTGCGCGGTCCGGTGGGCAGCAAGCGCACATCCTTCTATATCAACCCCTCTTTCAAAACGTTGTGACGACTCAGAGCGCAGGTTTAAAATTTGTGACGTCCGGCGAATTGTATGGGGGTGAAAATAAGCCGCTTCCAGTAAAACAGTGGAGGTTTCAGGGGTAACTTCTGTATTATGACCCCCCATTACCCCGGCCAACGCCACCGGTTCTTTAGCGTCAGCAATAACCAACCGGTCGGAATTTAAAGTCCGGTTTACCCCGTCTAAAGAAACTAATTCTTCTCCTTCCTTTGCCTTTCTAACCACAATTTTACCTTCTTTTAAGCGGTCATAATCAAAAGCATGCAAGGGTTGACCTAGTTCTAGCATTACGTAATTGGTAAGGTCTACAATATTGTTAATTGGGCGCACTCCCCCGGCCCGCAATCGGTTTTGGATCCATAAAGGGGAAGGAGTAACTTTAACCTGCTTAAACAGTCTGGCTACATAACGGGAACATAACGCCGCATCCTCTATTTCAACCCGGACGTACTCTTTAATTTCGTTTGGTTGGGGATTTACTTCCGGTATTTGTAGCCGTAAGGGCTGCTTAAATATAGCGGCTGCTTCCCTGGCCACGCCCAACATGGAAAGACAATCACCCCGGTTAGGGGTCACCTCTAATTCTAAAATAACATCATCCAAGCCAAGCAAAGTTTTAACCTCCTGCCCGGACGGTGTATCGGGGGGAAAAACTAAAATACCGTGCGCCTGATCGGCCGGAATAATATCCGTCGTTAAACCCAGCTCGCTCCCGGAGCAAAGCATCCCCTGGGATACCACCCCTCTAAATTTAGCCGGCTTAATTACCATTCCTCCGGCCAATCTGGCCCCCTCAAGCGCCACCGGAACAACCTGGCCTTCTTTTACGTTAGGAGCACCGGTAACAATTTGCCCTAGTGTTTCCTGGCCGGTATCAACCAGACAAATCACTAATTTATCCGCTTTAGGGTGAGCATTTATTTTTTGTATTTTCCCGGTGACTACCTTTTCGATTTCCTTTCCCATATAATGCATTCCCGCAAGGGACAGGCCGGTCAAAGTTAATTTTTCCGCCAATTCTTCCGGTCCTACAGGAATATCCACATACTCTTTCAGCCATTGCCAGGAAACACGCACTGGTTAAAGATAATCCCCCTTTTTCAAAATTGAGTTAAAAACCGTAAATCATTTTCAAAAAGCAAGCGCATATCGTCTATACCGTATTTCAGCATGGCAATGCGCTCTACCCCCAGGCCAAAAGCAAAACCGGTCACCTCTTCCGGGTTGTAACCAGACATTTCTAAAACGCGCGGATGGACCATCCCGCAACCTAAAATCTCCAACCAGCCAGTTTGCGAGCACACCCGGCACCCCTGGCCGGCGCACATAACACAGGAAATATCCACTTCCGCGCTTGGCTCGGTAAAAGGAAAGAAGCTGGGTCTAAAACGTGTCCGGATACCGGCGCCAAACATTTCGGCGACAAATATTTGCAAAGTGCATTTTAAATAGGCAAAGGTAATCTGCCGGTAAATAGCTAATCCTACCACCTGAAGAAACATAGGGGTATGAGTGGCATCGTCATCCCGCCGGTATACTTTGCCGGGAGCAATTATTTTAACGGGTATATTTGGGGCGGTAACCTCCATGGTACGCACCTGGACGGGTGAAGTATGGGTGCGCAATAAAATATTAGCGGTAATAAAAAATGTATCCTGTAATTCCCGGGCCGGATGTCCGGGAGGAATATTTAAGGCCTCAAAGTTATAATAATCAAGTTCAACTTCTGGGCCTTCGGCAATAAAAAAACCAAGACCCAAAAAAATGTCCTCAATTTGGTTAAGTATAGTGGTTATGGGATGAAGGTGACCCAGGTAAAAAATATTTCCTGGTAAGGTAACGTCAATTTTTTCAGCCGTTAAACGTTCTTGTTTTTCTTTATTTTTGAAGACATTTGTTTGTTTTTCTAAAGTTTCCTCAATTTCTTCCCTAATTTTATTGGCTAACTGGCCGTAGCTTCGCCGTTCATCTGCCGCCAGCGCTCCCATCCCCCGTAAAATACGGGTCAGTTCACCCTTTTTACCCAAGTATTGAATTCTTACTTTATTTATTCCTTCCAAATCCTGAGCATTAGCTATAGCCTGCTGCGCTGCCTTTAGCATAAGGCGCAGCCTTTCTTCCACCTTTTTAAATACCTCCTCTTTTGAAGAACAAGCTTATTTATTTTATTAAACTTGCTTTACTTAGTTTAACGTAAGATAAACTTACGGTAAAGTATATAAGCCCAAAGAGAGCCGGTAGTTTCAAACAGCCTCCAAAAAAATTCAGCGGTTAACGACATTTACCCACAACCCTTCCTGATTTTTTGGGGACCTACTCGCCTCATTATATCACACCCTATTTTTAAAAACAACAAAACCTGGCCTAATGTTTAGGCAAGCGCTGACGAATTGTTTCGTAAAGCATAATTGACATAGCTATTGCCGCATTTAAAGATTCAGCCTTACCGGGCATAGGAATAGAAACCACATGATGAGCCAGATTAAGTATTTCCGGGGATAAACCATGCGCTTCATTGCCCACCGCCAGTACCGTAGACAGAGTTAAATTCACCGCATTAATTAACTTAGGCGATTTTTGTTGACCGGCGATTAATTGTAAATTAAAAGTAACCATAAAATCTCTTAGTTCTTCAAGCGTACCGGCTATTACTACCGGAAGGTGAAAAAAAGAACCCATGGTGGCCCGGATTACTTTACAATTATATAAATCCACCGTTCCTCTGGTAATAATAACCCCTTGGGCCCCTGCGGCATCGGCGCTGCGAATAATTGTTCCCAAGTTACCTGGATCTTGAATACCATCGGCCAATACTAAAAGCGAAGGTTGGTTTTGAAATATATCTTTTAATTGGTAATCAAACCGTTTAACTAAAGCCATAATTCCCGACGGAGTTTCGGTGCCGGCCAACTCCCGGCATAAAACCGGGCTAATTTCCCGCCGGTTTACCTGCCTGATTTTAGCGTTAGCTAAAATATGCCGGACTTTCTCGCCGGCTGCCGTCTGGCGGGTATAAAGAACTGCCTCCACCGGCCAGTCAGCGGCTAAAGCTTCTTCCACGGCTCGCGTCCCTTCCAGGATGAATTTTCCTTCCTTTTTTCGTCCCGTTTGACTGGTTAAGCGGCGTAAATATTTAAGCGAATAATCCTGCTTAATCTTTTTTTCACCTCTCCAGCCTTTTTAACTTATCGTTACGACCAATAGCCACTAAAATGTCGTTTTCCCGGATTACCTGTTTGGCCTCCGGTGAAATAATCACCTCTAAACCCCGCCGGATAGCAATTACGGTAATCCCGTATTCTTTGCGTAAAGCTGTTTCCTGTAATGTTTTGCCGATAAATCCAGGCGGGGTCTTTAATTCAATAATACTATAATCAGGCGAAAGATTAATTAAATCCATAATATTATCCGCGGCAATCAAGGTATGAGCCAGTCTTTCCCCCATATCCCGCTCCGGAAAAACTACCAAATCAGCCCCTACCTTTTCTAAAACTTTTCCGTGCAGTTCTGTTTGGGCTTTGGCAATTACTTTTTTTACCCCCATCTCCTTAAGCATTACCGTCACTAAAATACTGGCCTGAATATCCTGGCCTATGGCCACAATAACCGCGTCAAAATTACGAATTCCCATTGACTTTAAAGCATTTTCCTCTAAGGCGTCCATTTGTACGGCGTAGGTAATTTCGTCCGTAATATCATTCACGTTTTCTTCACTGGTATCTATGGCCAAAACTTCATAACCCATACGGGAAAGGGCCCTAGCCAAACTAGAACCAAAGCGGCCAAGTCCTATAACGGCAAACTGTTTCATAAACAAATCATCCCTACCCAATCATTATTTTTTCTTCCGGATACCTTAGGCTTACTTTTTGCCGGCGCTGCGCCAGCGCAAAGACCAAAGTCAGAGGACCCAGGCGGCCGATAAACATAGTCAAAATAATTAACATCCGCCCTGGAGCAGAAAGATGCGGAGTTATCCCGGTGCTTAAACCAACCGTACCAAAAGCGGAGGTAGTTTCGAAGAGCAGGGCTAAAAAATCTGCCTGCTCAAAAATAGATAATATTAAAGTAACGGTAATGATCGTTATAGCCGCTAAAAATAAAATAGCCAATGCTTTGTACACTTGCCAGGCGGGAAGACGCCGCCGGAAAATTTCCACCTCTTCCTTTCCTCTGACTAAAGATAAGACACTTAAAGCCAAAAGGCTAAAAGTAGTGGTTTTGATCCCCCCGCCGGTAGAGCCGGGAGAAGCGCCAATAAACATTAAAAGAATAAGGAAAAACTGGGTAGCAGACCGCAGTTG
>DMDI01000105.1 GCA_003445555.1 Desulfotomaculum sp.
AGAACACGCAAAATACATACAGACCGCCAAAGAAAACGCAAAAGAAATCCGGGAGCAGGTTTTGAAATATCTTATGGTAAGACGCACAAGAAAAGAAATTGAAACTTACTTTTCGGACGACCTAAAGAATCAAAAACTTAAATTTCCAGAGGTGGAAACCCCGGAGCCAGTATTTTATCAGTTAAACAAAGATGAAAATGAGATTTTCAATAAAACCGTTGAACTTGTCGCTAAAAAATTCAAATACGCCCGTTATATGCCTATGCTTTACTACAAAGGAGACGACAGGCCGGACCAGTTGGAGATTCAATCTCAAAAGAATATGGGCAGTTTTATGAAAATCTTGCTCATCAAACGATTAGAAAGCAGTTTTTATGCTTTCAAAAATACGGTTAACCGTTTTGTTTCTTATTACGAGCTTTTCTTGAAAGAATTTGGGCAAGGAAATGTTTATGTCAGCAAGAAGTATACGAATAAAATCTTTGAACTCATGGAAAATGATGACGATGAATCAATTCAAAGACTAATAGAAAGTGACAAAGCAAAAAAGTATCCTGCAAAAGACTTTACCGAAAGCTTAAAAGAGGACTTAGAAAACGATTTGCGTATTCTAAAAGAGATACAGAGGTTATGGAGCAGGGTAAAACGCGATCCAAAATTACTTGCACTTGTTGATGTTCTTTCATCGCGAGAAATTCTCAAAAAAAATAAAATAATTGTTTTTTCAGAATCAAAAGAGACGGTTGAATACCTTACTAAAAATTTGGAGAAAAAATTTTTGGATAAGGTTCTTGCCTTCACTGGCGGGTCAAGCGCTCGAACAAGAGAAAAAGCAATTGAAAATTTTGATGCCAGGGTACGTTTCCCTAAAGACGATTACAGAATTCTTATTGCCACTGAAGTATTATCCGAAGGCGTGAACTTGCATCGCTCAAATACGGTTATCAACTATGATATTCCCTGGAATCCAACCCGGCTTATGCAGCGTGTCGGCCGAATCAACCGTGTTGACACAAAGTTTGATAAAATATACACCTTTAACTTTTTTCCGACCGAGCAATCCAACGACCAGATAAAACTAAAAGAAGCGGCAGAAGCCAAAATACAGGCATTTATCACCCTTTTAGGCGCCGATGCCCAGCTTCTTACTGAAGGCGAGGCAATAGAATCACACGAGCTTTTCAACCGCCTCATTTCTAAAAAGACAATCACTGGTGAAGATGAAGGCGACGAAAGCGAATTGAAGTATCTCCACGTAATAAGAGGTATTCGCGATACTGACCCCGATTTATTTGAGAAGATTAAACGGTTGCCAAAAAAAGCGCGAACAGCCAAAAAGTATGACCTGTCTGCACCGGCGCTTCGGCAGGCAGACGGAAATGATAATCAACTTCTGACATATTTTAGAAAAGGCAAACTACAAAAATTCTTTCTTACAAGCAAAGGAGACGCGGAAGAAATTGATTTTATCGGGGCGGCAAAACTCTTTGAATTTAATCCAAACGCGGCTCGCGAAAAATTACCCGCCGACTTTTACGATAAACTTAAAAAGAACAAGCAGGCTTTTACTTTTGCCACCAAAGAAGATGTAGAACTTAAATCAACGCGAGGCGGCAGGGATAGCGCAATGCAGGTGTTAAAAATCCTTAAAGCAGTTTTTAGAGATACCCGACAGCTTACTGAAGACCAGATAGATTATTATAAAAAAGTAATGCGGCAGTTTGAAGAAGGGGCTATACCGAAACAAACCGCAAAGACGGTAATTAAAGTGTTGAATAAAGAAATAAAACAAGGACCGCCAAGCCCTCTTAAAATACTTGCGCTTCTGCAGAACAATATCCCGCCTGAATTTCTGGAAAGCCATATTGCGGAAAGTGCGGCGCATACTTTCGGACCAAGAGAAGTTATTTTGTCCGAATATCTCATAGGTGAATAATGCAGAAAGAAACAGCAAAAGACTTAATCCAGAAAACACTAAAAAATTCTTTTAATAAAGAACGCTTCATTTACTTTGTCAAAAACCTGCTTAACTCCATTGATGAGTTAAAAGCATTCCATGCGCGCGGTTATGTTCCCGAGATATTCAAGGACTACGTAAAAACATATGAACGTCTTGGCACATATACCGATCCGGAAGAAAAAAAGATAGACATACTTATCGTTTATCTGCAAAGAGAAAGCACTCTTGAGCGCGCCCGTACAGCCCAGCGTAATTTTATTGCCCGCTATCTCAAAGACCGTGGTGAAAAAGACGCAGGTCTAATTGCCTTTGTCTCTCCTAATAAAGATGATTGGCGTTTCTCGTTTGTAAAATTGGAGTATACGCTGACCGAAACGCCTAAAGGGACTGTAAAGGCCAAAGAAGAATTCACCCCAGCCCGGCGCTATTCTTTTTTGGTCGGCATGAACGAAAACAGCCACACTACACAAAGCCGTCTTTTGCCCCTTCTCTTGAATGATGAAGTTAAGCCAACACTTGCGGAATTAGAAGAAACCTTCAGCGTTGAACGTGTAACCAAGGAGTTTTTTGAAAAGTACCGCGACCTCTTTTTGCGGCTCAAGGAATCGCTTGATGAAATCATCAAAAAAGACGCTAAGGTCAGCGCCGACTTTAAAGAGAAAAATATTGATGCCGGTGATTTTGCAAAAAAACTTTTGGGTCAGATTGTGTTTTTATGCTTTTTACAAAAGAAGGGCTGGTTTGGCGTGCCAAGGGGCAAAGATTGGGGCGAAGGAGATAAAAAATTTCTGCGCAACCTTTTTGATAAAGCCCAAAAAGAAAACAAAAATTACTTTAACCGATTTTTAGAACCACTTTTTTATGAAGCCTTGAGATCAGAAAGACCGAAGGATTATTATGCTCAGTTTAATTGCCGCATCCCGTTTCTTAACGGAGGACTTTTTGACCCCATCAATGACTATGACTGGCAAGGCATCAATATTAACCTTCCCAATGAAATATTCTCTAACCATCGAAAGACAAAAGAGGGCGATACCGGTGATGGAATTTTAGACGTTTTTGACCGCTATAACTTTACGGTCAAAGAAGATGAACCACTGGAAAAAGAAGTGGCGATTGATCCCGAAATGCTCGGCAAGGTTTTTGAAAATCTTTTGGAGGTTAAAGACAGAAAATCAAAAGGTACTTATTATACTCCCCGGGAAATCGTCCATTATATGTGTCAAGAGAGTTTAGTTAACTATTTAGTAACCGAACTTGAAGGTAAAGCAAGCAAAGAAGAAATTAAAACATTGATTAAATATGGTGAGACTGCCGTAGAACACGATAGCCGCGTGGTAAATGAAGGGCGTGAGACAAAGGATTATTCTTTCAAGCTGCCAAAAAGTATTCGCAAACACGCAAAATTGATAGATGAGAAATTAAAAACAATCCGGGTCTGCGATCCTGCTGTCGGCTCGGGCGCGTTTGTAGTAGGAATGATGAACGAGATTATTAGAACCCGGGATGCCCTAACGCCATACTTGTTTGCCGACGAAAGAACACCATACAATTTCAAACGTCAAGCAATACAAAATTGCCTTTACGGAGTGGATATTGACCACGGTGCGGTTGAAATTGCCAAGCTCCGCCTGTGGCTTTCACTTATTGTGGACGAGGAAGACATCAAAAAAATAAAACCATTGCCGAATTTAGATTATAAAATTATGCAGGGCAACAGCTTACTATCTGAGTTTATGGGAATTAATTTTGATAAAGAAGATGACCGTAAAAACCAACTCTTTATTTCCCAAGACGAGGTAAATACTTTGATTGAAAAATTAAAAGATAAAAAAGACGAGTATCTTAACAAAGCAAGGGCAAGCGAAAAGCAGCAATTAAAGCAAGAAATAGAAGATTTAATGATTACAATTTTTGAAACAAAACTGCAAAAACAAAATACCGATTATTCCAACAGCATAAAGGACATAGAAGAAAAATATAAAAATTTACCCAATGCAAAACAGAGAGAATCACTTATTCAACAAGAAAGGGAAAATCTTTATAAGATATCGGGCTTTAATTTAGATCAATTTGAAAAGCAGTTGAGAGAATATACCGCGGGCAATAAGCTCCGCCCATTTTTCCCCTGGCACCTCTATTTCGCTGAAGTTTTTCATGAGAAGAAAGGGTTTGATGTGGTGATAGCCAATCCGCCGTATGTCAGCTATGGTCTTCGTGGCGGTCAGAAAATGTCAAAGACAGAAAAAGAATTTTTGCGGAAGCATTTCCCGAACTCTGCCGAGTATAAGATTAGCTTGTATGCAGTTTTTATGGACAAAGGGCTTCAGATTACGAAACCAGACGGCGGCATTGAAATATACATCGTCCCGGATAGCTTCCTTTTGGGACGGTACTTCTCAAAAATCAGAGAATTTATTCTGCGAACCTCGGAAATCATAAATATCTTGCTTTTACCCTTTAGCGTGTTTGAGGCGACTGTCGGTTTCTCTGTCGTTTATCTATTCCAGCGGAAGCAGGTGGTTAATCTCGATCACCAGCTTACTGCTCGATTTGCAAGTAGCACACAGGATGTGGCATCTGGAAAATTTAGAGAGCATACATATCCACAAAAACTTTTTCACGTCATCAAGCATAAGCGTTTCCGACTGTTATTTAGTAAAAGCGTTATGGCTCTTATATCAAAAATCGAAGCAAATTCAGACGAGCTTGGCAGTTTTTTCACAGGACGTACTGGCGTAAGGTCTTTGATAGGACAAAAGCAAATTATTTCGGACGAGAAAAAGGGGGCAACATGGCAACGAGGATTAATTTCAGGGGCACAAATATTAAAGTATAAGGTACTCAATCAAGGTAATTACATAAACATTGACCCAAAATTACTGAACAAGGGCGGCTGGGATTATCATGTAATCAACCATCCCAAAATACTTGTGAGACAGACGGGTGATACGCTAATCGCTGCGATTGATTACAACGGGTTTTATCATTTAAATAACATTCACTCTTTCGCGCCGAATCCCAATAACAATGAACGTTTAGATCTCCTCTATTTGCTAGCTCTTTTCAACTCAAAACTGCTCGCTTTCTATTACAGAAATATCTCGTTGGAGACAGAAAGAGCTATGGCGCAAACTGACATCGAGACATTGGAGTCTCTGCCAATTAAGGTTATATCAAAAGACGAGCAAAAACCATTTGTTAATCTTATTGACAAAATCCTCGCCATCACCAAAGACGACGATTATCTAGAAAACCCTATCAAGCAAGACAAAGTCCGTGAATACGAAAAACAAAT
>DMDI01000270.1 GCA_003445555.1 Desulfotomaculum sp.
CTTACCGAGCCAGGAACCCACGTAAACCTTGCCGTCAGCGTATTTTACCGGGGTGTTAAGCTGAGTATCACCGGTAGGGGTATCCCAGATAATATTTCCATCATCTGCCTTTAAAGCATAGACATGACCGTCATTGGTAGCGGCAAAAACCTTCCCTTCTCCGTAAGCCGGAGTGGCCAGTTGAAATTTATAGCCGGTGTTGCTTAAAAAAGTACGCCATATTTTTACTCCAGTTTTGGCGTCAAAGGCCCACATTCCTCCATCAGCATCCCGGATGGCATCCAGCACAAATACCTTGCCCTCAGCCACAATAGGGGCGACACAAATGCCCGCCATGGGAGTCTGCGGGTTGTCCACCTGGACCTGCTGGCGCCAGCCCTGGGTGATGTTGTTTATGGGAGCAGGACTGGCTGTCTGGCCGGAGTTATAATAATCTTTTTGAAACTGCTCCCAATCCCAATCAACCGCTTCACCTTTCACTGCCTGAGCAAAAGACGCTAAAAGCAAGCTCAGGATTAAAACCAGGCTAAACAAAAGAAACTTCTTTTTAAACAATTTTCTTCCTTCTCCCCTTTCCCTTAAAATATAATCAATAATTGAAACAAGACCCAGGCCAACGGTTTAAAAAATTTATCCCCTGTTTTTTACTCCTTTCCCCCCCTTTTAATCGTTTAGATAAAATAAAAACTCCCGCTCCTCCGTTAAGAGGTGGCGGGAGTTTGTTGCTTTAATAGGCTTAAATACCAGTACCTGCCCTCTCCGTGGGAGGCCAAGCTTGGAAATCAACTACCGGACATGAAGCGTCAGGAGAAAAACAACCTGAATTAAACGATAAAAAATACCCTTTAATTATCCTAACGACTAATGTCTGACAACTGATGACCTCACGTGTACCAACATGCCGGACAGGTCTCCTGACTTGTGGATCATCGCTTTTTTGGCTGCCTTCCCATCCAGCACTCAATATACCTTCTGTACTAAAAAGCAAATAAGTTTTGCGGAAAACTAATTTGTCTTTTAGCATTGCTAGGTTATCGTTGAGGGCCGGACAGTGGCTTTTGCGTCAAGGCCGCTTCCCACTTACAGTGGCCGGACCGCCCAGGACTTTCACCTGGTTCCCTATTTTCCTGCAATTTCAGCAAGAACCCGACATGAATTATCGTAAATTATTTAGTTTTAACTTTTTTAACATAATTTATGCCGGCTGTCAAGCGCTAAAAGAAATATTTGTGCTAAAAAAATATTTGTGAATGTTCGGTGATATAGAATTCACCTAAAAAATATTTTTTTCATATTAATATTTAAAGTTGAAGTGGTGGACTGCATTCTGGATAAAGGTCTTGTTCTTGACGCCTGGGTAAGGGTTGCCCCGCCAGGTCTGGAACTGCTCACTATTGAAGCCAGATTTACCAAAGCATTGCCTCCCTCCAAGAGCAAAGAAGAAAATAATACTAAGGAGAGCCAGGTAATGGAAAATTATAGCGTGTATATTTACGGGATTATTGAAGAACCCGCCTATAAAAGTTTTGTTTTTCGGGGGATTGGGAGTAACGAAGTATACACCGTTAACTATCATAAATTAGCCGCCGTGGTTAGTAAGCTTTTTCAGGAAGATGTTTACCCTACCAGGAAAAATATTCTTGTACACACTATGGTCCAGGAAGCCATATTATTAAACTATGCTATTTTACCTATGTCTTTTGGTATAGTTGCCCCGAACGCCGGGGAAGTTAAAAAATTCTTAGAAAACAATTATCTGAGTCTTCAACAAGAACTAAACAGGTTGGCCGGAAAAATTGAGTTAGAATTAAAGGCTTTCTGGAATAAAGAAACGGTAAATCAAGAACTGGCAGAAAATCAGGGTTATCTCAGCATAAAATATCGACTCAAAAACGCTTCTTCTCTCCTGGAAAAGCAAAACCTAATAGTAAAAGTAGGTAAACTGGTGGAATCAGTTGTTTTGCAGTGGCAGGAAAAAATTAATCAAGAAGTTTACCCTAGTTTAAAATCCCTGGCGGTAGATACCTATTTAAACAAGCTTTCAGGAATTACTAATATTTTAAACGCTTCCTTTTTGGTGGAAAAAGACAAAGAAAATGAGTTTAGGGAGCGAGTTTACCAATTTGAGGTTTTGTACAAGGATAAAATTAATTTTAAGTATATTGCCCCCCTTCCTCCTTACAATTTTATCCGGATAAAATTAAATAAAACTAATATCTTTTGCCCGAATTGCGGGAATAAAGTAGAGAAAAAGGCGGCCTCCCAAAGCAAAAAGACAATTCCTAAAATTGGGCGGCCTTAAATTTATAAATTTATAGTTACTAAACTTCTACTTTCTCCACTTCTACGGTCCGGTAATTTTTTGTTCCTGCCCCAAACTGAACGGCATACACCAGGTGAGCAATATCATCTGCCTCTTTATTTTGTAATCTTGGGGCAACTGATTTAAGTAGTTCCAGGCCAAAGCAGTCCAGAGCCACCGGGTCTTTCCCGGCGTACATATAACCCAAATAAACCGGTTCCCCGCTTCCGTGCCTTTTTTCATTGGCGTAACGGTACGTTTGAATTGCATCCACGATAAATAAGTCAGGTTTAATTACCACGTTACAGGCGGCAATGCTTTTATGAATATCCCTTTTCTTCCGGTGCATGGCAATTCTTTCCTGACTGGGAAAAAGGCCAAACTGATTTTTAAGCGCTCCGGTTAAATCTGTCCAGGTATGAGGTTTAAGGACGGGCAAAGAAATAAGATAATCGCTTTGAAGCGCTAAACTAGAAATTAAAAGCTCAAGACCCTGACCGGTATTAATTTTTTCAAATTTATCCTCTAAAAAATTGATTAATTTTAAACCGTAATTTTGGCATACCTGGTTTAAGGGATGATTTTGGATAATATCATTAGCATTTCCGGCTTCAAAAGCAGGACCATCACCAACCTTAAGGTCATATTTTTTTCGGGTTAAAAATTCTAATACTGTTTCTAGCACTTCCGGGTGAGTAGTAGAAGGGTAAGTCTCTGCGGAAACAACGTTTGGTTTAACCAAAACCTTTGCTCCTTCAGGAGCGGTGAATAATTTTTTAAGACTCCAGAGAACAAATTCTTTACGGTGTTCTGTTTTTTTAAAGTAAATTATTTCTTCCATTTAAAGAAGGCAACTCCTTTTTATCTTTAAATTTTTTAAGGATAAAAAGGTAATTTAAAGTTATTTAAAATATTTACTCATTTTACAGGCTACATCTTCGGGTTTTGTTTCAATTATCCAGGCGTAATGTAATTTTTCCATAAAACCCACATCATTGGTATATAAAGGCTGAAAATTTGGCCGGGAAATGATTCTAGCGTGCAAAGCGTAATAATCATTATCCTTTTTGTCCATTGAACCGGCGTAAGTAGTAACATTAAAAGCGTTCACCCCGCGCTCTCTATAGCCCCGCAGTATTTTTACCAGACAGGCGGCAAAGCTGCTTAACTGCTCTTCGTTTAGTTCGCTAAAAGTACTTGCGTTCTTAAAAACTAGCAAAACTTCGTTATTTCCAACAGGAGCATAACTGGCCAGGACAACTACCCCGTTATCTTTGTCCCCCACCTCACCAATGAACCTTTCTTTAGTCTCTTTTTCTTCGGCTAAGAGCTTTAACCAGTAGTTTTGGCCAGTTTGGGCAAAATATTGCCGGCTGTTTTCGATGAGTTTAGCCTGGAAAGGGGTGGGTTCTCCGTCAATTAAAATTTGGGTGTGCGGGTGAACGATGCTGGCGGCGGCCGGAGGCAGGTGATTCCAACTCCATACGGGATACTTTGTCTCTGGTTCCTGACGCGATGCTTTTTCCATAAAGAGGATACTTGCCTTTAAATTGTTTATGATAAGTTTGTTAGAAAACTGGGGCAAATCAAGAAAATGTTCGGTTGAAAAAGTTGCCACGCCATGATACAAGCCAAAAGGAAAAAGATTAGGAAAGGCACAGCTTTCCCCAACCGTAATCCGTTCTTCATTAAGACCGGTGAACTTAGGAGTATTTTTTTCCAAATTTCCCGGGCAAAAAAAGCAGTTTTCCTTTGTTTTATTAATCATGGCGGTAACTTCAGCTGAATTTTCCTGAGCTGATGACGCCTGTTTAACTCTTTTTGAACGCTGGATATTTATTCGACACTCTATCCCCGTAAATAAATCCTTGCGGTACTCAATTTCCTGGGTTTCTACCGCAAAGTTTTTTAAAGGGCTTAAAAACTTTGTTGTTTTAATCTCCTTTTCTTTTCCAAAAATCAATTTTAGGCCCCCTCAGGTTTTTAACATATCCAGATTAAAATTAAATTAAACATTAAATTAAACCATGAATTATACCCAAAACAGCTTAACTTAAATAGTATTTACTTTCTAAATTTCGATACTGGATGGCCTCAGCCAGGTGGGCCGCTTCAATTATCTCGCTTTGCGCCAAGTCAGCAATGGTAAGGGCTACTTTTAAAATCCGGTCATGCGCCCGGGCGCTTAGATGCAGTTGGCGAAAAGCCGCCGCCAGTAAGGCTCTAGCATCGATGGTCAGGTGACAGTATTTACGTACCTCGTTTGGTTTTAGTCGGGCATTGCAGGTATTTTTTAACCCTAACCTTTCCTGTTGCCGGCGGCGGGCTGCCTGCACCCGTTTTTTGATCACGGCCGAAGGCTCACCCGGCTCTTTGGCGCTTAACTCCTGGTACGCTACCCGGGGCACCTCTAAGTGAAGGTCAATGCGGTCAAGCAACGGGCCGGAAATACGGCTGAGGTAACGTTGAATCTGGTTTGGCGTACAGGAGCAAGCACGTTGACTATCGCCGTAGTAGCCGCACGGACAAGGGTTACAAGCTCCCACCAGCATTATCTGGGCGGGATAGGCAACGGTAGTGCTTACGCGCGAAATGGTTACTATTCCGTCTTCTAACGGGGCCCGTAAGGATTCTAAAGCGTCTTTACGAAACTCTGGCATTTCATCAAGGAATAAAACTCCTAAATGGGCCAGGCTAATTTCCCCGGGGCGGGGAAAATGCCCGCCGCCAACCAGACTTGCGGTGGAGGCGGTATGATGGGGGGCCCGAAATGGCCTGGCCTTAACTAAGGGATAATTTGGCTTGAGCAACCCGGCCAGGCTATGAATTTTGGTAACTTCAATAGCTTCTTCAAAAGAAAGGTCGGGTAAAATTCCCGGCAGCCGGCGGGCAAGCATTGTTTTTCCGGTTCCAGGACTGCCAATCATTAAAATATTGTGGCCTCCGGCGGCCGCTACTTCTAAAGCACGCCGCGCGGCCTCCTGACCCCTAATGTCGGCCATATCAAGATATTCCTGATGGTGAGCCGTCATTAACGTTGTAATATCCGCCTGCCAAGGTTTAATTTCATTTTCTTGACGCAGGAAACGGTCCATTTGGTTTAAGCTGGTTACCGGATAAATATTTACTCCCTGGACTAAAGAGGCTTCGTTGGCATTTTGGGCGGGGACAATTACTTCCGTAAGGTTTTGTTCCCGGGCAACCAGAACGTTGGGCAGGGTGCCCGATATTTCTCTTAATGTTCCGTCTAAAGAGAGTTCTCCCATTAAAACATAGGGCAACAATTTCAGGTGGTCTATCTGGCCGGTAGCGGCTAAAATTCCCGCGGCAATAGGCAAATCATACAAGGGGCCCTCTTTTTTTAAATCAGCCGGGGCTAAATTTACCGTAATTCTTTTGGCCGGAAAATCAAAACCCGAATTCTTTAAGGCTGCCCGCACCCGGTCCCGGGCCTCCCTCACGGCTGCATCAGGAAGACCAACCAGGTCAAAGCTTGGTAAGCCGTTAGCTACATCCACTTCTACCTGAACAAGCCGCCCTTCCAGGCCGTAAAGGGCCGTACTTTTTACTATGGCCAGCATTTATTCACCTGCTTGTAAGAAAAAACTACTTATTTAATTTACCACTAAAAAACGTTTCGGCCAAGAGAAAATATAGCCTATAGGTTAGTAGTTTAAAAAATATTATACCTTATATCATCTCTGGTATTAAATAGTTATTAATAATTTTTATAACTTGCCTGATTATTATTAAATAATTTAATTTGAATTATAAATAAATGTAATGCTAGACTAGAAGGAAAATCAACAACTACAAGGTTAAGATTTAAAAAAGCAAAAAGGAGGATTTTATGGCGAAAAAACAATTAATTAACCAAAGAACAGCCCTTATTCTAGCCGGATTAATTTTCGGGGTGGGTGCTTCCTTGCTGCAAAAATGGGGCAATCCGCCTAATATGGGAGTCTGCGTGGCCTGTTTTATCCGGGATATTGCCGGTGCCTTGGGTCTTCACCGGGCTGAGGTGGTACAGTATATTCGTCCTGAAATTATTGGTTTTGTATTGGGTGCTTTAATCTCGGCCTATGCTTTTGGGGAGTTTCGCGGCCGGGGTGGTTCCGCTCCCCTGGTCCGTTTTTTCCTTGGCGTTTTTGCCATGATTGGCTTTCTGGTTTTTTTAGGCTGCCCGGTAAGAGCGCTGGTGCGTTTGGGCGGGGGAGACCTTAACGGTCTGGTTGGTATATTGGGCCTTATTTTTGGCGCCTTTTTAGGGATACAATTTTTAAAACAAGGCTTTAACCTGGGCCGGGCGGCAAAAATACCAACTATAGCGGGTTGGATTATGCCGGTGGGCATGATCGTTCTCCTTTTATTTAGTCTATTTAAACCGGCTTTTATTTTTACCAGCGTCAAAGGGCCGGGTTCTCTTCACGCTGCGCTAGGCCTTTCCCTGGGGGCAGGGCTAATTGTGGGATTTTTAGCCCAAAGGACCAGGATGTGTTTTGTGGGCGGGTGGCGTGATTTGATTTTAATTAAGGATACCCACCTTTTTGGGGCTATCGCCGCTTTCTTTATTGGCGTCTTGCTTTGCAATTTGTCTTTAGATCAAGTAAACTGGGGCTTTGCGGATCAACCGGTAGCCCATGCCAATCACCTTTGGAATTTTTTAGGGATGACCTTGGGCGGGCTGGCGGCTACTTTACTTGGCGGCTGTCCCTTGCGTCAGCTTATTCTTACCGGGGAAGGGGATACTGATGCCGGGATTACGGTGCTGGGACTTTTTGCCGGGGCTGCCTTGGCCCATAATTTTCTTTTGGCCAGCAGCAAAGAAGGTCCTTCAGTGTTTGGTCCCTGGGCCGTAATTATTGGTCTGATTTTCATTTTTCTGGTTGGTTTTTTCATGCGGGAAAAAATATAAAGGAGTTTTAAGGAGGGAAGAAATTATGGTCGAAGTTGACGCGCGCGGATTTTCCTGCCCTATTCCCGTGGTAAAAATTATGCATACATTAGAAAATAACCCCGGTGAATCCATAACGGTACTTGTTGACAGTGAAGTTTCCCGGGAAAATGTGTCCCGTCTGGCTCAAAGTAAAGAATATACGGTAGAGATTGAAGCTTTGGCGGAAGGATATAAACTTATCCTTAATCCCCCATCAAGTTAAAACATAGAATAGACTTACCATTATAAAAAATTTACCTATTATAATGTTTCGTAATTATCGCTTCAATTACCGACCCGCCCCCACCCTTCCCTCCCCCTTG
>DMDI01000206.1 GCA_003445555.1 Desulfotomaculum sp.
CAGGTCCCGAAGTGATCCTTTTGGGGAACAACAAAACTACCTGTTCTAACTTCATTCTGTGCTTTGACAAGTTTATCATGGGCCTCAATCTTTGTCTTGCCGTAATAAGCATATCTTTTAGTTTCGCCGGTTACAGGGTCCTTAACGCTCATTCGGGCCTGCCATTGGCCGTTTTTTAATTGGGTTATGCCACCTTCACCGTTACTATTTCTTTTCTTTTTGGCCATTTTTTAATGCCTCCTTTTTATACTGGCAGTAGTCCCTGCAGTGTTCACAATAAAATGGTTCAACTTTTCTTGGAGCGTATTTGGGGTTAACAATCGAGTCATCCAGTCTAAAAAACCGGAAGAAACTGTTGCCGTACACCCTTGGAGGAAGTATTTTAGTGGTATTCTTTTGTCTTGGGATTGGTTTTTTATTGACGCGCCTGTACTCTTTGGATTTAATTAGCGCATTCCTGGGTACATCCCCTGACGGCATGGGAGAAATGGGATTGACGGCAGTCCTGGTCAATGCTAATGTTTCCATGGTGACCGCATATCAAATGTTCCGGCTTTTGTTTATTTTATTTGTAGTTTCTTTCTTGTTAAAGTGGCGCTTCGGCAGTAGTATCCAAAGGTAAAACGTCTGAAACTTAACCAGGGTGTTCATCACCAGTTTTAAAAAAAATTTACCGGCTCTCCTGTAAAAAGAAAGCCGGTATTATTTTTAAGCTATAAAGTGAATGAAAAACTTTTAATAACTTAATTCCTTTATGTCCTTAAACAATTCAAGAACTTTGGGGTTAGCAAGCGCATCACTGTTTTCCACCTGTTCATTGTGGATAACGTTACGCACCGCCAATTCCACTTTTTTACCACTAATTGTATATGGAATATCTTCTATACTAATTACTTTTGCCGGCACGTGCCTGGGAGTTGTATTTACTCGAATAGTATCCTTTATTTTTTTGATCAATTCCTCGTTTAATTCCACGCCCTCGGCCATTTTTACAAACAGTATTACACGCACGTCATTGTCCCAGTTCTGACCTACTACCAAACTATCCCTAATCTCTTCCAGCGACTCCACCTGCCGGTAGATTTCCGCAGTACCTATACGAATTCCCCCGGGGTTTAAGGTCGCATCCGAACGCCCATAAATGATAAGCCCACCGGTATCCGTAATTTCGATAAAGTCACCATGGTGCCATATATTTGGGTAGACGTTGAAATAAGCCCTTTTATATTTTTCCCCATCCGGGTCATCCCAGAAAAATATGGGCATTGACGTGAAAGTCAAAGTACATACAAGCTCACCTTTTTGGTTAAGCACTGCTTTACCTTTTGAATTGAATGCCTGCACTTTCATGCCCAACCCCCGGCATTGTAATTCTCCGGCATATACGGGGCCAATCGGGTTTCCCAAAGCAAAACAGGAAATTATATCAGTCCCTCCGGAAATGGAAGACAAGCAAACGTCCTGCTTAATATCGCGGTAAACATATTCAAAGCTCTCCGCTGATAGTGGGGAACCCGTAGACAGGATGGTCTTAAGCACACTTAACTCAAATAATTTTCCCGGTTTTACTCCTTCCTTTTCAATGGCCGTCAGGTACTTTGCGCTTGTGCCAAATATGGTGACCTTTTCATCCTGCGCCATCTTAATAAGCGTTTCGGGACCCGGGTAAAAAGGAGAACCATCATAAAGCAACACTGTTGCTCCTACAGCCAATGAGCTAACCAACCAGTTCCACATCATCCACCCGCAGGTAGTATAATAAAAAATTTTATCTTCCCGTTTGAGGTCGGTATGCAGTATTAGTTCCTTCAAATGTTGTATTAAGGTGCCTCCTGCCCCGTGGACAATACATTTAGGCACACCGGTGGTTCCCGATGAATACATGATATACAGCGGGTGATTAAAAGGTAATTGCGTAAATTCAACCTTCAGGCCACTATCCCTTGACAGGAAGTCAGAAAACAAAACTGCCCTGGGAATTCCTGATAAATCAATGTCTTTATCAGTATAGGGCACCACTACGACTTTTTCCACTGAGGGTATTTGTTTGAGTATTTCGGTTACCTTTACTAAAGAATCGTGCGCTTTACCGTTATAATAGTAGCCGTTGACTGTAAACAGCACCCTGGGCTGGATTTGTCCGAACCTGTCCAGAACACCCTTGATGCCAAAATCAGGTGAGCATGAGGACCAGATCGCGCCAATGCTGCTTGCCGCCAGCATAGCTATCACAGTTTCAGGCATATTGGGCATGAAACCAGCTACGCGATCACCTATTCCTATACCTATTTCACGCAGGGTTTTGGCCAGCCTCGCAACCCGGTCGTAAAGCTCGGCGTAAGAAATATGCACCGGCGCCTGGTTTTCACCTATAAAAACTAATGCATCCTGTTCATCACGATATCGTAGCAGATTCTCCGCAAAATTCATCTGTGCCTCGGGAAACCACTGTGATTTGATCATGTCCTCCTGATCAAGGACAACATTTTCATACGGGCGGGAAGCCTTAATGCCGCAAAATGCCCACACGGCAACCCAGAAATCAACAGCATTACAGACAGACCATTCATATAACTCACTATAGCTAGTTATTTTTTCAGTAAATTTATTATTTATATATTCAATAAACTTAAACATATTTGTATTTCTTTTTCTTTCTTCAGAAGGCTTCCATAGCATTTTAGGCATTATTTATTACCCCACATGTTTATATTGATTTGAAACAATTAATTCACCTGTCCAAGTTGGTAGTTTATCCATTTCCAGACCAGTGGACTAAACAGCAGCTCAAGGTGATTAACCGGCAACACATGTTTCGCCAGTAATTTTGCCCTATTCCTGGTTAAGCCGCTGGTATGTAAAACACTTTTTGTAAATAATATACCATCTCCATCTACTCCTGAACATGGAACGGGAAAATCATTTTTACAGCCTGCCAGTATGGCTAACTCCAACCCGGCCGCCACGCCGGTTTCCTCCAACTTCTCAATCAGATTACCTCCCTGCTCAATTGCCCGGCAAATGCCCTGGGAGCGGCCATACAATCCCGTTCCCCCGTGATAAGTAGTCCAGTAGTCCGGCTGACCGAGCTCCAGCGGGTAAATGCCATCCCATGAAAACAGCATCTGGCGCTGCCCGGGAAACGCGCCTCCCTCATAAATAGAATAAAGTGTCGTATCAAGCATTTCCCCTCTGAACAGTATCCTGTCCCAGGAGAGCACTCCATCCGCCCCGAAATTTAAAAATGGATATCGAAAAGAAAAATCCAGCCCCAGGTTTGGCGTCCCCAGCATGATATACCTTCTGACGCCACCTCTGTAACTGATTTTTCGGTTTTCTAAAAGGCCGGAAAGGTATATCCGCGCCGGCATTCCCCC
>DMDI01000304.1 GCA_003445555.1 Desulfotomaculum sp.
CAAAGTCGCCCATCCTTTCGTTTTTCTGTTAATTAAATTATACCATAAATATCTTGAATTAAAGATTAGAGTATTGACTTGAAAACTCATCGGCCATGTTTACACCAGCTTAATTTTACGGTAAGATTAAAGTTAAAATTGAATTGAATTGAAACTGGGGAGGGTCCTAATGACCAGCTATAAAATTGCCGTAATTCCAGGAGACGGAACCGGTCCGGAACAGGTAAAAGAAGGAATAAAAGTTTTAAACGCCGCCGCTGAACGGAATAGTTTTAAATTAGAAATGACTGCCTATGATTTTGGCGGGGAACGTTATTTGCGTACCCGGGAGACTTTACCGGACAACAGCCTGGAAGAACTTAAAGGTTTTCACGCCATTTATTTAGGCGCTATTGGTCATCCGGCGGTAAAACCAGGGATATTAGAAAAAGGAATTTTGCTGCGCTTGCGCTTTGAGCTTGATTTATATATAAACCTAAGACCCGTAAAATTATATCCCGGGGTGGATACTCCTCTTAAAGATAAAGGGCCGCAAGACATTAACTTTGTGGTAGTACGGGAAAATACGGAGGGTTTGTATACGGGCAGCGGAGGATTTCTTAAAAAAGGAACGCCGGATGAGGTAGCCATACAAACTTCAATAAATACCCGCCAAGGGGTAGAAAGATGTATCCGTTACGCCTTTGAATACTGCCGGAAAAGAAACCGTCAGAAAAAGGTAACTTTATGCGGGAAGACAAATGTGCTTACTTACGCCTTTGATCTTTGGGAAAGAGTATTTCACGAAATTGGGTCAGCCTACCCGGATATAAAAAGAGATTACGCCCACGTAGACGCTACTTGCATGTGGATGGTAAAAAATCCTGAATGGTTTGACGTCATTGTTACCGATAACATGTTTGGAGACATTATCACCGATTTAGGGGCTATGATTCAAGGGGGCATGGGAATTGCAGCCGGTGGGAACATTAATCCGCAAGGAGTTTCCATGTTTGAACCTATTGGCGGTTCGGCCCCCAAGTACACCGGAAAAAACATGATTAACCCGCTGGCGGCTATTTGCGCCGCGGCCATGATGCTTGAACACTTAGGGGAAGAAAAAGCCGCCCAAACAGTGGAAAACGCGGTGGAACAGGTTTGTGCCCGGCACCTGAAGAGTTTATCCGCAGGTGAAATGGGCTATACTACTTCCGAAGTTGGTGATTTGGTAGTGCGGTATATTTAAACTTTTTAAGAAAAGACAATTGATTTTAGCCGGCCTGCTTGTTAAAATTAACGTGTTTTTAAAATAATTTTAATTTTCTATAATAATTTTTTATTTGATACATCTTATATAATGATAAAGGAGGAAAAAAATGGCCAAGCATTTGTTTACTTCAGAATCGGTAACCGAAGGCCACCCGGACAAGTTAGCCGATCAGATCGCGGATGCCATTCTGGATGTGATTATTGGGCTGGACCCTTATGCCCGGGTGGCTTGCGAAGTGTTGGTAACAACCGGGCTGGTGGTCGTAGCCGGGGAAATTACTACGGTATGTTACGTGGATATACCTAGGGTTGTAAGGGATACGGTACGCGAGATTGGCTATACCAGGGCCAAGTATGGTTTTGATGCCGATACCTGTGCGGTTATCACCACTATTGACGAGCAGTCCCCGGACATTGCCCAGGGGGTAAATAAAGCCTTGGAAGCACGGGCTGGTGAGATAAATAACTCAGTAGAAGAAGTTATCGGGGCCGGTGACCAGGGGATAATGTATGGTTATGCCACTAATGAAACACCAGAAATGATGCCTTTGCCTATTTCTTTAGCCCACAAACTAGCAAAGCAGTTGGCTGTGGTACGAAAAAATCGTGAAATGCCGTACTTGCGTCCTGACGGCAAGGTACAGGTAACCATTGAATACGAAGACGATAAACCTGTTCGCCTCCATACGATTGTTATTTCGGCTCAGCATCATCCGAAAGTGGAAATAGATGTGATGCGCCTGGACTTAATCCGTAAAGTGATCCGTAAAGTGGTGCCTGAAGAATTGCTTGACGATTCAACCCGGTACCTGGTTAATCCTACGGGCCGTTTTGTAGTTGGTGGTCCGCAAGGCGACACAGGTCTTACGGGCCGGAAAAATATTGTGGATACGTACGGAGGAGTGGCCAAACACGGTGGCGGGTCTTTTTCAGGAAAGGACCCTACTAAAGTAGACCGGACGGCAAACTATGCCGCCCGTTATATAACCAAAAATATTGTGGCGGCCGGTCTGGCCGAAAAATGTGAAATTCAGTTGGCTTATATTATCGGGGTAGCCAGGCCTGTTTCCATTATGGTGGATACTTTTGGAACAGGCAAGGTAAGTGAAGAATTATTGGTTAAACTTATCCAGGAACATTTTGAACTAACTCCGGCAGGTATGATTAAGGATTTTGATTTACGCCGTCCTATTTACCGCCAGCTTGCTGCCTATGGTCATTTTGGCCGTTTAGACCTTAATTTGCCTTGGGAACGGATAGATAAAGCCGAAATTTTGCGTCAGGCCGCGGGGAGGTAATTTTTATTTTAGCCGGTGGGATTAGCCTTTAGCTAACGGTATAGCCATTTTTTTTTAAACCAGCACCTCTTTTTTTAAGGCTGCATAAAGTACATTAGCTTGAGGTAAAAGAGGGCTGGACTTAAAATGATTATTGGGGTTTTATTGGTTTTACTGGCCGGTTGGGTAGTTTTTATCCTTATCAAGGCTTATAGACTGGTTTACCAAATTAATAAAAACCAATATTCCTTAAAAATAGTGGTCATTTTACGTAATCAAGAGAATTCGCTGGAAGGTTTTTTACGTCCGTTATTATATTGGCGGAACAAATTATGGCCGTTTTTGGAAATAATGATGGTAGATTACGGTTCTACCGACCAAACGCCAAAAATTTTAAGCCTGTTAAAGCGGGAAGTTGATTTTCCGGTCGTTAATTTTTCTCCGGTGAATATAACTCCTAAAGATAGTCAGGCTGTATTTGGTTTTTTCTTTATTATTTACCCTGTCCTTTTCTTTATTCCTCCGCTATAAAATACCTTTTTATGTCATTTGTAATTTTTATTAAGTAGGGGCGTTAAATTTAACGCCCCTACCACTAATTTTTCATTTATTTTCACCTAAAGGTAAATTTTCTTTTTTGTCGAAATATTACTTTTGGAGGGGTAAAAAGTGGTCCAGAAAAATAAT
>DMDI01000306.1:0-4443 GCA_003445555.1 Desulfotomaculum sp.
AATTTAATTAAAATTACCCGGATGTCTTTAGCCATAGCTAAAAACATCTTGCGTAAATTTTCCGCCTGCTGCTCTTCTCTGGATTTAAATTCCAAACGGCCTAACTTTGTTACGCCATCTACCAGCGAGGCTACTTCCTGACCAAAATCTTTTTCGATCTGGTCTAAAGTAATTCCGGCATCCTCAACCGTGTCATGCAACAGCCCGGCCACGATAGTTTCGATATCTAGTTCTAAATCGGCCAAAATATTTGCCACCGCCAAGGGGTGATGAATAAAAGGTTCTCCTGAAATCCGTTTTTGTTCCTGGTGGGCGGCCAGGGCAAAAGGATAGGCCTTATTTAAAATAAGGTCGGCTTCCGGATTATATTTGGTTACTTTTTGGAGTACTTCTGGCCACATTTTAGAGTCACCTGGATAATAAATAAAGAAAAAACAAACAACGATATACTTTTACCTTAATATTATACTACTTTTTGCTTATTTTTTAAAAAGTATTTATTAGCCGTGAACAGTCTTTTCTTTAAAAATCATTGAAATTGGGCCAAGTGTTCTAATGATAATTGGAATACGTTAGTTATACCGAACCGGTATAATTTAATAGACTATAAGCAAGCCGCGACGTTAATAAATTTATTGTATATTATTATTGTGAATGATACAATAATAATACAGGAGGCGATAATATGAGTACGAGACTTAAAAATGTAACCTTTTCATTACCAGTTGATATTGTAGAAAAACTCAGGAAATTGGTAAAAGATAAATATATTTCATCTTTAAATGCTGGGGCAAAAGAGGCCCTTGAAGAATATACCAAGAGGTTAGAGAAGCAGAAATTCAAGACGGAGATGATGGAAGCATCAAAGGACCCTTTGTTCTTAAAAGATATAGAAAAAACGATGACAGATTTTGAAAATCTTGATAAGGAATCTTCCGGGAGAATACAGGAATGGTAGTTTATCAATGGAACATATTCTGGGCAAACCTTGATCCCGGTAAAGGTTCTGAGCAAGCAGGCAAAAGACCTGTACTGGTTATATCAACAGAAGAAGCAAACGAAGTATTACCTGTAGTTACCATTATGGCAATAACATCATTAAAAGAAGGAAGAAAGATATATCCAACTGAAGTCTTGATAAGAGCGGAAGATACTGGGTTAAGTAAGGATTCTATTGCTATGGCACATCAGATAAGAGCCATAGCAAAGGAAAGACTGGAAGAAAAGGGCGGAGAAATATTAGCAGAAGATTTTAGAGAACAAATCAGAAAAGCGATTAGAATTTATTTAGAGTTGTAAGCAATTCTGGGGACATTATAATTCAATCACAGTTTTTACGTGGTTGGATTTTAGCTCACTTCATAAACCTTGAGCACTTCGTCACCGTAGTGGTTTATGACCTTGATGGCAATCTTCCCGGTTTTGGGTACGTCAAAGGGGCGACTCACGGTGGAATAAAGTGATGACCAGGCAGCTTGGTCAATTTCGGCTTTGAGTGCCCTTTTTAGTTTCTCATAGGGTTCGTTAGCGCCAGTGAAGTAGGCATGACAAACAAAAAAACTTTCCTCGTTATAGTCAGTGTCTATGAACCAGCAGGCTATATCATCAGTGGAACTGCTGCGAATCTGCCCGGTAGTTGGGTCATACACATCCACACCTTTTATCTCCACCACTACCTTGCCATCTTCCCGCTCCCGAATATCAACGTCTAGCTCGCCGAAAACCATAAAGAGATTACCGGCGCCAGTCTTCTTCAAGAGTTCGTCGCCCATAGAAAGGTCAGGGTTCATGCGAGTTACGAGAACGTTAAGCTTACCATAGCGCCTGGCTTCCTCGGAGACATGTGGGTCAAAGGCAAAGCCGCAGACTATCAGCAGGTCAAAACCCACTCCCTTGACCGCTTCCTTAGCCGCTTCTTTGACCAACTCTGCACCTACAGTGCCATGCTCAGGGCCGATGCAGATTGCCACCCGGCGAGCGGTGCCATCTTTTTCGGTATATTCTCCTGCCGCATGCAGCCATTCGCCGGCATAAGGCTCAAGCCAGTCAAATTTAAGACGCTCGTTTCGGATGGTGTTCTGCACCCCAGCCTTCTTCAGGTTATCCAGAATCATGGTTTCAAACTGGCCTGCCCCGGCCTCTTTTTGAGCTTGTGTTTCTGCAGTTGGGCGTTCTTCATCCATAGCAATTACCCGGTGCGGTGACAGGCTCTCTACGGTGAAGGGACCGGTCACGCGGATACGCTTGTTGTCATCATAAGGTAAATCATATAAAGTTTCTGTTTCGGCATAGCGGGCAATGGCCGCGCCAATCTCCTCACGGGTCATGCCTTCTCTAATATCGGGGTTGTTGGCAATAGATTTAAGAGTTATGTGAGGTACACGCTTGTAAACAAAGCCTTTCTTAATATCAGCTTCGGTTTTGTAGTCGTGAGGCATCCTGCCGGTCAGTTCAGCTTCCTTTTTAATGCCTTCCGGCGAGTCAGCCAGCAGGTAATAAGGGAACCTGGCAGACATAAGACGGGTGCGGGCCAAAGCCAACGCTACCCGGCTGGTATCAATGGTTATCCATCGCCGCCCCCACTGCTCGGCAACATAAGCGGTAGTACCGCTGCCGCAGGTGGGGTCGAGAACTAAGTCGCCGGGGTCGGTAGTCATAAGGAGGCAACGTTCGATGACCTTAGTGTTTGTTTGGATAACATATATTTTATCCATTGCACCAGCAGTATCAAGCCACGGATTAGTAAGTTTCTGATAGGGGAAATCATCATGATAAAGGATGAATCTTGGCAACTGTCCATCTATTTGCAATCTGTTACATTGCACCAATACATTCATTTTATCAGGCGTAGTAAGCCAACATTGTCCAGAGGGTGGCCTATAATTCTTGCCTTCATAATTAAAATCATAGACTCCCGATTCACTATATGATGGAGCCAATTGAGAAACCGTTGTATACACTTTTGCTCCGATTGGAATCGGAATTCTTCCTTTTATTTCGCCTACTTCAAGTGGTCTTCTAATCCCGTTTGGCAGTTCAACGAATCTCCAATATGGCGCCTCGGGTTCTGTATTGACGTATAATTGGTGATACTTTATACGCTCTTTATCATTACCATACCATATAAGGTAATCACACATATTTTCTAAGGTTTTAGCACCCAATGGCATTAATTTTTTTCTAAAAGTAATTAAAGATACAAAATTCTCACTCCCGAATATCTCATCCATCAAACACCGCACCAGATGCACATTCTCATCTTCTCTCTTTTATTTTATCATAAATCATCTGTGCGGTTACTGTAAAATATTAAGTCGGTCAGGGGCAGGGCTAATGCCTGTTCCTGCCAGGCTATAACTTCCTTCTTAAGCTGCTGGGTATAACAAAAAGTGATTGAATCCAATAAAGCCAGTTTTTTAGCCGGCGCCGGCAATAATTCAATTTTTAAATCTAACCTTTGTTTTGAAAAGTTTATTAAACCAAGTTCGGCTAAAATACGCAGGCTTATTTGCATGGTAAGATCGTTTACCCCGGTTAAGCCAGCCGCCCGTAAAATTTTAACTGTCTGGTTGAAAAAAGAGGTTTCCTTCATGGCGATATTATTTTTGTTTTGTTGTTTTGAAAGTAAAAGATATAATTTAGCCAGGCAATCCCTTTCCGGGGCCAAAAATTCCATCTGTTTACGGGCAGTCAAGCAATCCTGCCGCCCAAAAAGTAAATAAACTGCCTCTGCCTGGCCCATTGAGGCGACATTTATTGCTTCTTGCCAGGATTGATAATGAAAGGGAAGGTGAAAAATAACCACCTGCTCCCATTCCCTGGTCAAAAAAAGAGGAGCAATTTGCGGAGTGGTCACTAAAAACTTAAGCTTTTCAGCGGTCAACAAATTAAATACCTCTTTTTTTTCAAGGTAAGGCAAACAAAGATGATAAAACGCCACTTTATCATTATCTTGAGGAGCAAGCTGACGGAGATAAAAAGCAAGTTCTACTGTTTGGTAGGGGCAACTAACTAATATTAAGGTTTGTTTATTATTTAACAATAGTTTAGTTAACCGGTCAAAACGGTTAACTTGTTGGCGCCAGTCTATAAACGGCAAGGTATTTTTTTCCGTATGGCCAGGAAAAACGGTTAGAGGGAAAGTGTTCTCCTTGCTCTTTTTTATGACGTTCTTGTAGGTTTTAATTTTTTGAGGGATAAATTCAGGTAAAAAAAAGAGGTGTCTTTTTATATTTCTTAGGCGGGGAGCTTTATTTTCCAGGTCAATTTGACCATTCCCGGAACAAGTATGAAAATTATACCTACTACTAGCCAGGTGGGCAATATCAAAACCAGGTTTAAAATCTTCAATCTGTAATTGTACCTGTATCTGATTGTTCCATTCATTAAGAAAAGGGGTAAAAATAAAAGCCATCTTGTTGGTCGCCGGTCGCCGGTCGCCGG
>DMDI01000306.1:4650-5164 GCA_003445555.1 Desulfotomaculum sp.
GGTTGGTAGGATTAAGAGCATTGGTAGGATAGGTATCCTGCCAGTCCTCAATTTTAGGACAATTAAAAATTATTCCCTGCTTTTTGGCTCCATCCTCGACAACGGTAAGCCGCAGGTGCTTTTTTTCCTTTCCCACCGCATAAGAATTTAGCACCGAAGCCCTTAGGCAGGCCATTAAAGGCCTGGGATTACCGTAACCAAAGGGAGTCAGCCTCTCTATCTCCCGGACTACCTCAAAAGAAACATCCGGTAAAGAAACAATCATTTCACATTCCAGTTTAGGTGTTAAGTCTTCCATGGTTAAAGTGTGAGCGGTATAATTTTGCATGGCCTGCCGAAAATCTTCAATCTGGGCGGCGGGTAAAGAAAAGCCGGCGGCCCCTGCATGACCCCCAAAAGAGGTCAAGTGTCGTCCGACCTTTTTTAAAGCCGAATATATATTAAATCCAGGTATACTTCGGGCCGAGCCTTTTCCTAAATCCTGATCGCGGACAATTAAAAAAACCGGCCGGTA
>DMDI01000164.1 GCA_003445555.1 Desulfotomaculum sp.
TAGTTTTTTTTCTGCTCGTTATCTTGGTCTTATAGAATATCCTCATCCATTCCAGGAAGTTCTTTTCTGGGGGGTTTTAAGCAAGGCAGGGATTCTTTTTTTCCTGGTCTGTGGGTGGGCCTGGCTGCCTCTCTACGGTTTAGCTATTTGGGACCATCTTTTAAGGTGGCGGGGCAAAGCATTGGACCCTTTGATAATTGCTTTTTTTAATCTCTTGGTACCCGGCTTATTGCAGGCATATACAGGAAATTTTGGCCCACTGCCGGTTCTTTTTGGTGGTTCACTAATGGTAAATATGGTAGTTTTGGCCTTCTTTATAGGAACGCTTTAAAAATAGTTGGGGAGATGAATTAATGGTGGAACTTCTTATTTTTTATATATGGCTCATTTCTGGGTTAGTTTCAATAATTAGCTTCTGCCTGTATATTCCTCAGGAAAAAGAAGGGCTGCGGCGCAAAGGTTTGGTTATAGGGGTTATTTTGCTAGCAGTCTTTTATGTGAGTCTTTTCATATGGGGGTGGTAGAATTGCTTCATTAATGAGAAAATTTTTGCTTCGGAATTCAATTTTATAAAGGGAGAGTGAAAAAATGAATCGTAATCGTTGTTTAAGGGGTGTAGCCGTTTTTTAGTGGCGGTTTTTGTTTTATCCACCCTGGCAATGCCGGGGCATAGCTACCAGAGGGTGATTTTTGACGCTCACACTCATTCCAAATACTCGGATGAGAGCATAATAACAAAGGGCAGAGAAATAAAAGACATGGTGAAAGACATCCAAAAAATACTGGGTGCCGACCAGGGGGCGGTTAAGACCGGTTTTGCTGTCACTGACCATTCAGATGTGGTGGTAAAAAAAGGTCTTATTAGATTGCGCGCCCTTTTTACTGAAAAAGATTGGAAAAGCAGACAAGAAGATATAAGTCGCCTGGGGAGCAGTGGCCTGGTTATTCCCGGCGAAGAAGTAACGGTGGGCAGGCAGGTTGGCACTGAAAAGGGTGGCGTTGTTACTCATGGCCACCTTCTAGCTTATGGAATGGCAGAAATGTTGCCCCATCCCTTTGACCCGCCTTTAAACCTGGAAAGCGACCCGGACGACCCAGAGGATAAACAACTCCCGGAAACCGTCTGGAACGGAATCCCGCCACGTAAAGATGTGTGGTGGTTTTTGAAGGATCTTCAGTCTAGCGGAGGCTTTGGGTATATTGCTCATCCCAATGGTGGTCCATATTGGAAAGACAACTGGACCAGCCATGCTTGGCAACAAATCAAGGGTTTTACAGGAAAGGTCGTGAAGGGCTTTGAAATATTCTCCGGAGGTGCTGACCATAGTGTTCAGTATAGGGGTAGCAGTAAAAGCAAAGCCTGGCGTGAGTGGGCAGGTTACTTAAAACAAGGACAAAACTTCTTTGTGGTTGGCGGCAGTGACAACCACAACAAAGGAATATTAAGCCCTAAAATAGGCAGTTCTTTCACTTACCTCTTGCTTGACGACTCTGATGACCCCAATAACCCGGACAATGCTGTCCGGGCTCTTCGAAAAGGGCGTACAGTGGCATCTCAAGGACCTTTTGTGAATCTTATTGTGACCACACCCGAAGGAGAGAAATTTGGCCCTGGTGATATTGCCTTAATAAAAAAGGGCGAGGAAGTGACGGTCAATATCAATTGGGAACCGGGCACTTGCAAAGAACCAATTTTGGGTGCATTGCTTACTGTTTACAGGTGTACCAAAGGAAGTAAAGAAGGAATTCAGCCCATTCCCGGCTGGGACCAGAAAAATGTAAGTGAGCATAAGTCCCTTTTTTTCCCTTTTCAGGTAAAAGAAGATCAGTTTATTTTTGCCAAGTTAGAGGTATTACCAATTGACAGTGGCATTCGTGCCTACACCAGCCCCGTCCATCTCGACCCGCCGGGGGTAAAGCGTCCGGTAGTAGATGTAGCGCTTGTCATTGACTGCAGCGGCAGCATGCAGTATAACGACCCAGACGGTTTACGCAAAGTAGCTGCTAAGCAGTTCATAGACCTTGTCCAACCGGGGGACAAAATTGCTGTCATTGGCTTTAACGACAGCGCATATGTCTTTGGCGCCCTCCAGGAGGTCAATACCCCGGAAGACAGAGAGACCTTAAAACAGGCTGTAGATGAAACCTTTGACTGGGGAGGTACCGATATTGGCGATGGACTTCTGACGGGCAAAGACGAATTGGAAATTGACGTTTTGCCCGAGGTGCGCAAGGCCATTATCCTTCTAACTGATGGTGAGCAGACTGCCGACCCCTATGAAAACGAACACCTCCTGTGCCAGGAAAAAGGAATTAAAGTTTATACCATAGGTTTAGGAGAAGAAGCTGATACGGTCCTCCTCCAGCGCATTGCCCAGGAAACCGGCGGCAGATACCTTTCTGCTTCTGATGCTACGGCACTCACCAGCATATACAATGAACTCAGCGTAGCCATAGCCGGCGGTCAGACTAAGGTCCAGGAAAAAATGCTTTTCACCGTCCCCGGGGAAGTAAAAACCAAACCTTTAACCATTGATCCCGGTACTTTGCAAGCCACCTTTGGCATCTCCTGGCCGGGAAGTGATTTTGAGATTAGCCTGGTGCGTCCTGATGGCCGAGAACTTAATCCTTCCAGTCCTGATCCGGACTACAGCTTTGTCAAAGGACCAACTTACGCTTACTATATCGTGGACAATCCTGAAAGTGGAGAATGGCTCTGCCGCATTACCGCCCTTGAACTGCCACCGGAGGGAGAAGAAGTAAATCTCAGCCTAATTGCCATAGAACAAACTCCCCCAGAAGTAAATATGGAAGGCTTTGACCAGCAAAGCATACTTAAAGAACCGGCAACCGTCACCGCCTCGGCTTATGACCCTGACGGTTTCAGCGAACTTTATTTCTTCTTGGATGATGGCGAAATAGCCAGTTATTCTGTTGATACCACCCAAAGCGTAGTATATGCCACTTACACCCTTGATCCGCAGGTTTTACCCGACGGCCGGCATGTTCTAACTGCCTGGGCTGCAGACAGCAACTTTACCAGTGCCGGCATTGACTTAGACTTCATTATTGATAACGTTCTTCCGGTTGCTGACGCCGGTCCGGATCTGGTGGTAAAAGTGGGAGAAGAAGTCATATTTGATGCCGGCAACTCCAAGGATCTCGCTTACTGTATTTGGGACTTTGGGGACGGAACTGTCGAACCCGGATACTATCAATTTGGGGCGCATGCCTACTCGTTGCCCGGTACTTACATCGTGAGGCTCACGGTGTACGACGATGTTGAGAACCAATCCTATGATGAGACTACAGTAACCGTAACTGATATTGTCAATACCCCTCCGGATGTTGGGGAAGTCACGGTTACACCCAACCCGGCGCCTGTTAACACAAGTGTAAGCACCTATGTATATTTTACAGACCCGGATAATAGTGATACGCACACCGCCACGTGGGACTGGGGGGACGGCACGAACTCGCCGGGGACGGTTAACGAGACTATTTGTAAGGTCACCGGCGACCACCAGTATACGGCCCCAGGCGTATACACTGTCAGGGTCGCAGTAAGCGACAGTGGCTCAGGTACCGGAGAAGCTCTTTATCATTACGTTGTAATCTATGACCCCGAAGGTGGCTTTGTAACCGGTGGCGGGTGGATAAATTCGCCTGCCGGCGCTTATACGGCAAACCCAACCTTAACAGGGAAGGCCATATTTGGTTTTGTCTCTAAATATCAAAAGGGGGCAAATATCCCTACCGGTCAGACGGAATTCCAGTTTAAGGTAGCCGATCTGAACTTCCACAGCACCAGTTATAATTGGCTGGTAATAAGCGGAGTGAAAGCTCAGTATAAGGGAACCGGAACAATTAACGGAACGGGTGAATATGGCTTCATGCTCTCTGCCATAGACGGAGACCTTAGGGGAAGCGAACCGGATAAATTCCGCATCAAGATATGGGACAAGGCAAAGGACATAGTTGTTTATGATAATCAGATGGGAACTGATGAAAACGCCGAACCGTCTACTGTTATAGGCGGGGGCAGCATTGTGATTCATAAAGAATAAAGCGTATTTGAAAACAGAGGTTTTTTCAGAGAGCTTGTCAACATTCTGCCGGGGCAAATGCCCCGGCTCTTTGCAAAATAAAGAGTAATAGGCAAGGAAAATATAAGGCTTTCGTAGAAATATTAAAAAAAGGGAAGTGATATGATTGCCATCAATATTGCTTTGGGCAGGCGTAGTTATCTTGTGGGTCATTTTATTTGCCCTTAAAACATCAAAGGCTTTACATTTGTTATACCATTACCATTTATTGCCTTTAAATGAACTAATGCTTTATGTTTACGGTATAGTGAAGTTTTTCTTTATACCAGTTACTCTAGTTGGAATACATGTTCTACTTGCTGCCCTTGTCTGGAGGTCAAAACGAAAGCTTGTTTTCTACTGGCTGGGTTTGGTGATAAACGGGCTGGTATTTTTAGCTGTGTTTATTCAAAAACAACTTGAATCGTATTACTTTGACTTTTTTTTAGAGATTCTGCTTTCCTCAATTGTTTATATTGTGGTCGTTAGCATTTTTTCAAGTGTGGCCGAGCGTTTCAAAAAAGTTGAATGACAGGTAGGGCAGGAAAAATAATACCTGATAATTATTGACCGCAGTCCTGTAAAAACGAACTGGAGCGGGTGATGGGGATCGAACCCACATAGCCGGCTTGGAAGGCCGGTGCTCTACCATTGAGCTACACCC
>DMDI01000058.1 GCA_003445555.1 Desulfotomaculum sp.
CTCTTAGGCAGGCTAAAAACCCATTTTGTTGAGTAAAAAAAGGGGGTTTTTATTTTACACAAGTTTTCTTTTCGTATATTTGTTCAATTTTTGATCACCTTAATTATTAATTACAAAACCATGCGGTTTATGGGTTCTTAGGTTTATCTAATAATAAATTAATTGTCGTCGAACCTCTGTGAATTTTACGTTAACAGAGGTTGACAGAATTATTTATGTTTATATTCTTCGTGGCTAAAGAATATTGCCCAGGCTGCTTTTTTCTATGCCTATTATTTCCCTGGACGAATACTTTGTCGTCCTCAGGTTGTAAATAATTACAGAGTCTTCATCTTTTTTGATGATTCTCTCCAATTCCATTTTTAATTTTTTCAAGCTGGCTTCAGAAATCTCGCCCTCCAGGACTGAATTTTGTACCCAATTGAGGTACTGCCGGCATTTTTTCAATACCTTCACAACGCGCTTCTCGTTTACATCATAAACAAGAATAATAAACAACTCGTCATATCACCACGCCTAAAAGAAACCAATAATATTTTAAGGTTATGGCAATGGTAACAAAAAATCAAGTAAATATTTACCACTGGGCAACAAATGGTTGGTATTCTTTTTCACCCATAAGATGTTTCTCTAGTTTATACAATTCCAATCTAACTAATCGACGATACGATATAGGTCGTCCAATTTCCCTGTGCGTAATTGTGGTTTTAAGTTTTTCCTCTAATTGCTCAACAAAACTTTTTTTGCCTTTTTCTTTTATTATTACGCCTTCCGTGTCCCGTTCGAAGTCATTGATAGTAATCATTTTACGCCCTAAAAGAGTAAAAATCAACCGGTCAATAATTATTGGTTTAAAAATTTCCGCTACATCCAGGTTTAGTGTAAAACGCCGGAAGTTAGTGGTATGTAAATAACCTATGCGCGGGTCAAGATGGGTCTTATAAATTTCACTCAGACAGATAGTATACATTATCGAATTGCCAAAGCTAATTAGTGTGTTCAGGTAGTTTTTAGGGGGACGCCGGGTGCGTTCCCGAAAGGCAAAATCAGGATCGCCTATAATTTTATCAAACGATTTATAATAATAGTCGCGCATGTTGCCTTCTATAGCCATTAGGGCAGCAATTTCTCCACAATCGTTTATTCCATTCATAAGTTTCTCTATAGAAGCTAACGGTTCTGTCACCTCTTTATCCCGGTTAGAATAATATTTCAGCACTTGACGGATATTCCTGGCGGCGCCGGTAACAAAGGAGCGGGCAATTGCCATACGTTTTTCCTCATCCAGATAATATTCGGCCTGCCTTAAGATCATATAACCCGAGTTAAGGTGCTCCCGCGGGTAAAAGCTGCCCATGTAATAGCCGTAGTGGCTGAAATAATGAAGGATTATCTCTTTCTGAGAGAGAAACTCCAAAAACTTTTTGTTTACGTCCACTTCTCCAAAGACCATAATCTCGCCGGTATCTTCTACAGGGATGAATCGCCGGCCGCTCTCGGTATCAAAGTACAGAGTGTTATCTTTTCTTTTCAGTTCTCCACTGGAAAATATGTAAAGCGTCTTTTTCAAAGATTAACACCATTCCCTTTGCTTTTATGACAAAAAAATTATGGGGCATTGCAAAATATAACCTGCTTAATTATACTATGTTTTTAGCTATCAAGCCCAGCAAAATTCGGCATAAGCACATTTTTTGCAATAACGGTTCTTAGCGGGCAGAGGTGGTTGTGGCAGATAGAGAATACGCAAGATCTCCCGCCGTGTTTGGTCAAGTTCGCGCTCTGTTTGTTCGTCCAGCACGACTTCTTCTCTCTTTTTCTCCTTCGGAAAGCGTAATTCCCCTCTTGCTTTAATTCCCCGTTGCTGCAGTTCACTTAAATAAAAAGCCAATTGCATCCGGGCGCTTTGGCGGTAACGGGAACTTTTTTTAACTTCTCCAATCACCAGTTCACCGTCGCCCATATGAAACACGTCCATTTTGCTGTGCCCGACTACAAGCTCTTTTTTCTCCCGGATGTACGAATATTCCTGGATGAAACGCCCCAGGGAAACATTGGTGTCATCCTGATCAGGAGTAATTTGGTGGCCAATAAGCCATACTTCTCGCGGGCATATGTAATAGTACCATACCAGCGTACCACTGACATGGATATCCTGTTCTGGCATAAAACCGCCTCTATTATTGATTATTCAGTAACTATTTTTATCGCTAATTGCCGGTAAAAAAGCTCATCACTTGTGCGCACCAAAGCCACTTTTCCTTTATATTGTTTCCCGCAGCGTAGATGAAAGGCAACAGTGGCAACTATAGCCCTTGGCAAGTAGCCAATATCTGTACCTGCGTTTGTCCATAAACGAACCGCATTAGGATCATACGGGTTATGCGGCTCTGCCTCCAACACAACTTCCTGACTAATGCTAAGGTAGGTCAAGGAATACCATCGCCGGTCATATTTTATGCCTGCCGGGTGAGCATAAAAAGCCGGGCCAGCATAAATTTCCCTGGGATCTTGGCGAGGTAACCCCCATAAAGAAGTGTTAAATTTTATATCCAGTATATTTTTTGGTTCAACAGGCTCCTTTAACATGATGTGTTTTGTATTTCCGTAAAAATATTCTGCTAAAATGTTAAGGCGTATTTCTGGTGGTAAAATTTTTTGTAAAAGAAGAGATGGACCAAATTCGAGAGGAGAATTAATGATCGAGAATGTTCGCCGCGGTTCCCATTGCTCCAGCAAAGGCATAAGCCGCTCCCTGCGCCAGACTTTTTACCAGATTATGCTGTTCAGGCTGAGTTAATCCGCCTTCCACCCAGCCCGCAAAAAACCCTTCTACCCCGGAGAAATGCGCTGCTTCGTCGCTTTTCCCTTTTATTTTCAAAGCATATCTTTGCATATCAGCCGGTTTTAATATACGGCCCTTTTCCTGTTGCTCTATCATCGTTACTATAAAACTATAGTTAGAAGTAAAATCAAGGTGGCATCTGAAAATAACACCCTTTTCTTCTAAGCTGCTAGAAATTCCAATCACGCAATGATAGGCTAACACGACAGTCACCCTCTCTTTTTTAAAACATTTTACTTTAAAACATTTTACCGTTTGTAAGGCGACAATTAACGTCGTACCAAAAAATTATTTATAAGCTTGAGCCAAATTTTTTATCTCGTGATACGTCTACAAGGACTAGCAGAAAAAAGTTCCGCCTCCAAACGCTTAAAATGATTCTTATCAAATGTAACCACCGGCCAGTTGTTATTTCTTGCCCGGGCTGCCAGATAAGCATCTACGAAGTCAACACGGCAGGCGGAGTAATCGGATAAAGCACGGAAAATTAGTTCCCGTTCTTCAACAATAACCCCTTCGGCATTTGCAAAAGCGCTAACCGACTCGGCTACCTGTTGCCTGGGATACTTATAAAATGAATCCAGGACCCATACCATTTCAGCAATTGTAAGTAGATCAAGATGAAGTTTTATTTTGCCCTGCTGGGCCAGTTTCATAATCTGTAAAGCTTCTTCAAAAAGCGCCTCCTGGTCTTTTAGCAAGTAACGAAGAGCAACATTGGCGTCTATTAAAACTTCAAGACTCATTTT
>DMDI01000238.1 GCA_003445555.1 Desulfotomaculum sp.
ATCTGCCCATAACGCGTACCAATCACGCCTGTGGGCAACTCGGGCGCCACGTGAAGACCGAAAATGGCATCAACCTTTGGGTCTTTCATAACACCCTGCCGGATCATCGGGAGAGCTCCTCCTGCTGTTTCCTCTGCTGGCTGGAAAATCAATTTTACTTGACCATTAAACGTACCCTTCATTTCGTTAAGTATTTTTGCGGCACCCAATTGTATAGCCATATGTGCGTCGTGGCCACACGCGTGCATTTTTCCATCATTTTTCGATCGATAACTGACTTTTTTCATATCCTGCATTGGAAGAGCATCCATATCAGCTCTCAACGCAATTGTTTTCCCGGGTTTTTCCCCTCTGATAAGCCCAACAACACCGGTTTGGCCAACCAGCTTTTTATGTTCGATATCTAACTGGCGAAGAAAAGACGAAATAATCTCGCTTGTTTCATACTCTTCCATACCCAGTTCTGGATATTCATGAAAGCGTCGCCGCAGCTTGACGATGAGATCGTGCTCTTTCTTTGCTCTATTTAAAATTTCTGTTTTCTTTATCATGCCGCTGTGCCTTCTTCCTCAAGCATGAGTGTTCTTTTGTCAGCATCAAGAGTAACCTCGACACCTAACGGTAACGAGATCTTCGGAGAACAGTGCCCGGCTTTCAGATTGTGGATCGTCGGTTTGTCCAGCGGAACTATTATTTCTTGAAATATTTCTTCCAAGGACAAGCTTTCTCCATCTACCCGACAGTTATTCCAATCTCCGAGAACAATGCCATTTGCATCCGACAGCTTCCCAGCCTGCTTAAGTTGTGTCAACATACGATCAATGCGGTAAGGTTCTTCTCCAGTATCCTCTAGAAACAGGATCCGCCCCTTCGTCTCAATTTCATCATACGTTCCTAGCGTTGCGCAAATCACGGCCAAATTACCACCTACAAGAAGCCCTTTTGCCTTTCCCCTGACTAAAGTATAAATCTCTTCGCCGGGAGGGTTGCTCAAATACCGTTTTTTACAAGATGTCATCAAGCATTCTTTAAAAGATTTCAACGACCACTTGTCAATTCCTTCTTTAAAATCGCTCGCGGCCATTGGTGCGTGAAAAGTAACAAATCCGCACCGGTTTTGCAGTGCGATATGAAGCGCAGTAATATCACTGTATCCCGCAAAGATTTTTGGAGCTTTTGCAATTGCATCAAAATCCAAATAGTCGATAAGGCGAGCGCTTCCGTATCCACCCCTTAAACAGAGTATGCCGTCAACATCGCTATCTAAAAACATTTTCTCTAGATCTCGTGCCCGCAATAAATCATTCCCCGCGAGGTAGCCATGCCTTGCAAAACAACTCTCACCCATTTTTACTTTGAATCCAAGCGAACGCACAGCTTCTTTAGCTTGATTTGAAGCCAGTTCCTCCACTGGGCTTGCAGGAGCCACTATACCAATCGTATCGCCTTCGCTAAGAGCTTTAGGTTTAATCATGATTATGCCTTTTTACTATAAGATGCTTCATCCGAACATCAAATTTGTTACAAAAACAGCCGTAATTATCCCAACTGCATCTGCAACCAAACCAGCTGGTAATGCATGTCGGGTTTTCCTTATAGCAACAGAACCAAAGTAGACGGCCAACACATAGAAAGTCGTCTCCGTCGATCCCATCATGACAGATGCCATCCGGCCAATGATGGAATCCGGACCATACTGAGTGAACAAGTCATTCATAATTCCTGACGCCCCGCCCCCCGATAGTGGTCTCATCAGTGCCATCGGCAACACTTCACCCGGCATTCCGATGAGACTCGTAACCGGATTGAGCGCTTTTACCAAAACATCCATTGCTCCTGATGCTCTAAATATCCCTATAGCAAAGAGCATCGCAACTAGATAAGGGATAATCCTCACCGCGGTATAAAACCCTTCCTTCGCACCTTCGGTGAATGCTTCATAGACTTTTACTTTTTTAAGAAAGCCGTAAAGTGTTATAATAAAAATAATCGCTGGAATTGCCCATTTAGATAAACTTTCCATAAATATTACGAACATTTCATTGCCCCCCTTACTTGGTTATTTTTTGAACCGTTTCGCTATTTTCGTTAATCCTAAACGCGGGCATTTTTTGTAATATTTTTACAGCTATTACAGCAGCCACAGTCGAAGCCAACGTGGCAACGATCGTAGGGCCAATAATTTCAGTCGGGTTTGCCGAACCCGCGGAATTCCTGTAAGCGATGACCGTTGAAGCAACCAGGGTTACTGAAGATGTATTTATCGCCAAAAACGTAACCATGGCGTTAGAAGCAGTGTCTTTTATGGGATTAATTTCTTGAAGCTCTTTCATAGCCTTTAAACCCAACGGTGTCGCTGCATTGCCGAGTCCCAAAATATTTGCAGCCAAATTCATCACAATGGCGCCCATAGCAGGGTGGTCCGTCGGCACATCAGGAAAAAGCGGTTTTAAAATCGGCTTCAACCCCCTACTCAAAGCTCTTACAAGACCAGCCTCCTCGGCGATTTTCATAATCCCCAGCCATAGCGTCATAACGCCGATCAAACCGAGCGATAGATTCACGGCTGTATCAGCATTACTAATAGCCGCATCCGTAACAGCTTCAATATTGCCAGTTAAACCTGCGACAAGAATGCCAATTATAATGAACGCCAACCATATTACGTTAATCATAAACATTCCTCCCTCTTTTTTAATACACTACACAAATAAAAACGGCTTAAAAACACCTCCTCTATTTTCTTTTTGGATTTCCTGTTATTGTCACGAATAGTGTGCGTTAGCCTGCTTTGTTTTTCTTTTTTGATGAGCTTTGTTGAAAAACAGTTTTCCTTCACTAATCAACATTGAGTATAAAAAGCACTATATGCAATGTCTGAATTTTTGTCAATCAAGACACTGGCACGATTTAAATCACAGAAATAACTCATAAATAGCCGGACTCGCCCTCCTGTAATCTTTG
>DMDI01000033.1 GCA_003445555.1 Desulfotomaculum sp.
GGTCTTAAGTTTTCGTCGTTTGGCCGGGCTTGTCCTTCAGGAAACAGGGGGGACCACCCGCAAACATATTAATGAGCCGGGTAAATGTATGATTTTACGAAATATTTTGGAAAAACGCGCCTCACAATTAAAAGTATTTCAACGGGCTACAAAAAAAGAAGGTTTTTACGGTACATTGACCAGAACCTTGACGGAAATGAAACTTAACCGCTTGTCAATTGACGACCTTAAAACCGTAAAGACGGAAAAGCAAGAATTGCTGACGGGTAAATTACACGACCTGGCTATTTTATATGCGGACATGGAAAAGTACCTGGTTGACCGTTACCTTGACCCTGATGATTATCTTCAGATTACGGCCAACCAACTGCCTCAATCTTCCACTCTTTGGGGGGCTGAATTTTGGGTGGACGGCTTTACCGGCTTCACCCCCCAAGAATATTACGTGTTGGAAAAAATTTTCCCGGTAGCAAGAAGGGTAACGGTAACCTTGTGTTTAGATAACGATTGGTTACACGGGGAAAATGACTTATTTTATTCCACCTGGGAGACAAGGCAAAAGATAAAGGATATTGCGGTCAAGGCAGGAGCCCTAATAGAAGCGGAGCTAAATTTAAACGAAGATATTCCACCGCGTTGGTATACTGCCCCTGATCTGGCTTACCTGGAAAAGAACTTTTTTGATTATGCGGCCTCTCCATTTAACTCACTCCCAACTGGGCTAAAACTTGTGGCGGCAGCCAATAAGCGGGCCGAAGTAGAGGGAGTAGCCCGGGAAATTACCTGTTTGGGCCGTGATTTAAATTACCGCTGGCGCGATATAGTCGTGATTTTACGTAAGCCGGAAGATTATTACGCCTTAATCAACACTATTTTTACGGATCACGAAATCCCCTTTTTTATTGATTTAAAGAGACCGGTGCATTACCATCCGCTGGTAGAATTAATTAGGGCTGCCTGCGATATAGTAATTACAAACTGGTCGTATGAGGCAGTTTTTCGTTATTTAAAAACCGACCTTATTCCGGTGGCCCGCGCGAAAATTGACCTGCTGGAAAATTATGTTCTGGCGTACGGGATTAAAGGCTCCCGCTGGACAGATAACAAAGACTGGACTTACCAGCGCCATTATCTAAAGGATTCTTTAGAAGATGACTACCTAAAGGCGGAAGTCCAACCTCTAACCTCCAACCACCAACCTCCAACTGCATCGCTATCCGCCATTAATCAAATTAAAAAAGAAGCTACCCAAGCCCTGCGTTTGTTTAGCGAAAAAGTAAAAAAAGCAAAAAATGGACGGGAAATTAGCCTGGCTTTGTTTGAACTTTTAATTACGTTGGATGTACCAGGCCAATTGGAACAGTGGAGAAACGAAGCTTTAACCCTGGGACAACTCGAACAGGCCTCAGAGCACACCCAGATATGGGCTTATGTGGTTGATCTTTTAGAACAACTGGTTGAAATTGTGGGAATGGAGAAAATTTCTCTGGAAGAATATAGCCAGATGTTAATGGCGGGTTTAGAAAATTTGCGCTTGGGCCTTATTCCGCCAGGTCTTGATCAAGTTTTAATTTCTTCCCTGGAGCGGTCGCGCAATCCTAATGTGAGGGCCGCCTTTGTTTTAGGGGTTAATGACGGTATTTTGCCGGCCCGCGGCTCACCAAACGGTTTATTTACCGAAGCGGAAAAAGGGTTTTTAGAGCAAGCAGGACTTACCTTTTTCCCAGGGGAAAAGCGACGTTTGTACCTGGAGCAATTTCTTGTTTATACTGCGCTTACCCGAAGTAAAGAATTTTTAGGGGTCAGTTATGTCCTGGCCGATAATGAAGGGCGGGCCGCGACGCCTTCGATCGTGGTTTCCCGGCTAAAAGAGATCTTTCCCCAATTGAAGGAGGAGTTTTGGGCCGAGGAACCAGGCGGGTTAAATGAAGAAGGATTCATTACCCGTCCTGCCCGCAGTCTGGCTTATTTAACCTCACGCTTAAGAATGGTAAAAGCGGGCAAAAACATAAATCCTGGGTGGTGGGGAACATACTCCTGGCTGATAAGCCAGGAGAAATGGCGGGAAAGATGTAAGCAAGTACTAAGCAGTTTGTTTTATATTAATCAAGAACTACCCTTACCGGTAAAACTTAGCCGCTCACTTTACGGTAATCCGGTAAAAGCGAGCATTTCAAAAATAGAAAAATTTAACTCCTGCCCCTTTGCTTATTTTTTAACTTACGGGTTAGGATTAAAAGAAAGGGCGCAGTATAAATTAACGGTTCCTGATTTAGGTGAATTTTACCACGCCGCCATTAAAGAATTCCATACCCGGATACAGGCCAGGAAAATCAATTGGTCAGACTTAAAACCCAAGGATTGTGCTCTTCTAACCGGTGAGGTAGTGGAGACATTAGCTCCCCAGTTGCGTAACGAAATTTTGCTTAGCGGGCCGGGTTACAGGTATCTTACCCAAAAGTTAATTAAAACGGTTAGTTGTGCCACAAACATTTTAACCGAACACGCCCGGCGGGGTAAATTTTCCCTGGTAGGGACGGAGCTTTCCTTTGGACCAAAAGGAAACCTCCCTCCGTTGCGCTTAAAGCTAAAGAAAAGCTCCTGGTTAGAACTCTCCGGCCGGATTGACTGGGTTGACTTAATTACCACTCCTAAGGGTAATTACTTAAGGGTAATTGATTATAAATCCGGTACGGTAGAATTAAACTTAAACGAAATATTTTACGGGCTCAAACTACAATTACTGGCTTATTTGGATTTAGTTTTAAGTTATGCCCCCGACCTTATTGGCCGTGAGGCGTTGGCGGCCGGTATGCTTTATTTTACGCTTCAAAACCCTTTAGTTGTCAGCCACGGCCCTCTCGCCCCTGATTTAGTGGCCAAAGAGGTACTTAAGAAATTGAAAATGAAAGGTTTACTTCTAGCTGATGCTGAAATAATATCCTTAATGGATAACCTGGTATTTACCAACTCAGACTTGCTGCCGGTAGCCTTTAAAAAAGACGGGGGTTTTACTTCCCGTTCTTCGGTAATCAGCGCCCTAAAAATTACCATTTTACGGCAACACCTACGCCAAACCCTAAAGGCGGCGGGAGAGGAAATTATGGCTGGAGTGGTGGCCATAAAGCCATACCGGGGACAAAAGATTGCGGCTTGTCGTTATTGCCAGTTTAAAGCGGTTTGCAAATTTGATCCTTTTATGCCGGAAAATAATTTTCGTCTTTTGCTTTCACCTTCCGAAGAGGAGATATGGCAAAGTCTAGCTAGTAAATACCAGGGAAATATGACGCTTTAAAGAGTAGGGGTGTTAAATTTAACGCCCCATATGAAAGGAGCAAAACTATTGTTACCTGTTTACAGACTGGAACTTCCTACCCCCTATAGCGTAGGTACGGTTAACTCATACCTAATTTACACTCCGCCGTTTACGCTTATTGACCCCGGCCCCGATATACCCCTGGCGAGGAAGACCTTAAACGAAAAGCTCCTTAATTTAGGTTTAAGTTTAAGTCAGATAAATAGGGTGTTTATAACGCACGCCCATACGGATCATTGCGGTTTGGCCCAATGGGTCCACGAGCTTTCGGGGGCTAAAATTTACCTTCATCCTTACGAATGGCGAAAGGTAACCGGAGGTTATGATTTTTTTCAGGAAAGACTTCCCTTTTTACTTGAGATGGGAATGCCTGACGAGGTATTTTTAAGGCTGGTTAACAACAAGGACATATTACCGCCGCCTTATATTACCAAGGATAGCCTTGTAGAAGTAACCGAAGGAGAAGATTTGTCTTTTAACGCGGGTGCGTTTAAGATACATCATTTTCCGGGTCATGCGCCGGGTCACCTGTGTCTTTATGACCCTGAAGAAAAAAGCCTTTTGTCTGGTGATTTTCTTCTGCCGCATATTACCCCTAATCCGTTGTTAGAGCCCGATCCTGAAAACAAAACCAGACGCTCCCCAAGCTTGCGTCAATATATAGAAGGGTTAACCAGATTAGAAAAAATGAACCTTAAAAAAGCCTGGCCCGGTCACGGCAAGGTAATTGAAAACGTACCGGAGCTTTTACGCAGTTTTCAAGAACATCACCTTAACCGGTTTAAGGCAATTTTAGAGGTGCTTTCGCCAGATAAAAAGCTAAACGTTTACCAAATGTGCCAATTAATTTATCCGGGTCTCCAGGGTTTTGAAGTCTTTTTAGGGCTTTCGGAAATTCAGGCCCATTTAGATGTCCTGGTGGAAAAAAAACAGGTTATAGCTCGGCCGCAGGGGACGGTGTTTTTTTATCGTAAAGCTCAAGAAAAGATGGCCGGTTGATTTTTATAAAAATTTTATCCAAAAAGGTAAAGTTATTCTGGCTATTGTCGTTGCCCGGTTATTAATAGGGCTGATCCGTTTGTGGGGAAGAAGCAAGGGGTCTTCACTTCCGGGAATGCTGGCGCTAAAAATATGTCCGGAAATTACCGGTTTTTTGGCCTGCCAATCCCGGCAGGGAGTAATTTTAGTTTCAGGGACAAACGGCAAAACCACGACAAATAATATGTTGGCCCAAATAATGAAAAAAGCAGGTTACCGGGTGGTGGTAAATTACGAAGGGGCGAATCTTATTACCGGTGTGGCCACCGCCTTAATTAAAGCCGCAGATATTAAGGGCAAATTGGAAGGCGATTATGCAATTCTGGAGGTGGACGAAGCAGCTTTGCCGCGTATAGCTCAAGAAGTGCGGCCCAAGATGGTAATTTTAACTAATTTTTTCCGCGACCAACTAGACCGTTACGGGGAAATAGATAAAACAATTGCCGTGCTTTGTGGCACTTTAAGTAAATTACCCGAGACGAGTTTAATATTAAACGCTGATGACCCGTTGGTCGCCCAGTTTGAAAGAAAGACAGGCCTACCGGTGGTGTATTACGGTTTAGGGAGGCACGAAAAAGTAATAACCGCGTCTTCCGGAATTAAAGAAGCAAAATTTTGTCCGCTATGCGGAATAAAGCTAACTTATGCTTATTATCATTACGGTCAAATAGGAAATTATTACTGTACCGGGTGTGGTTTTGCCCGCCCTCAGCCCCGGGTAGAAGGTTTTCAGGTTAAAACAGGCCAAAAAACTGTTAATTGTCTTGTCTGTTGCCCCAAGGGAGTAGTCAGCCTGAATCTTCCTGTTTATGGCTTATACAACTTATATAATGCTTTAGCGGCCTTAACCGCCAGCCTAAACTTGAATTTAAATTGGCCCGCCGCCATATCCGCCTTACAAAGTTATACTCCGGTTATAGGCCGGATGGAAAGATACAATTTTCAGGGTAAGCCGGTATTTTTAAATTTAGTCAAAAACCCGGCCGGTTTTAACGAAGGTTTGGCCGCGTTGCTGGAAACGCGGGAGGTGAGCGACGTTTACCTTGCTATTAACGATCTTGATGCTGACGGAAGAGATATTTCCTGGCTTTGGGATGTTGATTTTGAAAAACTGGCGGATAAAAAAGAGTATTTTAATATTTTTATTTGCACCGGCACCCGGGGGGAAGAAATAGCTTTGCGCCTAAAATATGCTAATTTGCCGGTGGATAAAATCAAAATATGTCCGAATCAAAAAGGAGCGGTAAAAGAAGTATTATCAGGAATAGGGAAAACAGCTTTTTTGCTGACTACTTACACTGCCCTGACGCCAACAGAAAAGTTTTTAATGAAGATAGCCCAAAAGGAGAGGACTTATGAAGCTGAACGTATGTCATCTATATCCTGATTTACTTAATTTATACGGAGACCGCGGTAACGTTATAGCTTTCAAACAGCGCTGCAGTTGGCGCGGTATTAATATAAACCTCCTTGAAGTTAACCCCGGTGAACAAATAAATTTTAAAGAAATGGATTTTCTT
>DMDI01000087.1 GCA_003445555.1 Desulfotomaculum sp.
TGCCAATTCCGCCACTCCGGCAACAAGGCTCATCACTACAAATTTACCATAACAATTATGATTTTGTCAACCGGCTTTGCTAGATACCCTAGAATATTTTACAGTAATTAGTAATCACCGTATTTATTTTTCAGTTTATGTTTCTACACCTGAATTACTTCTTTAACTTCGGGAACCGATTGTTTGATTGTGCGTTCAATTCCTTGCTTTAACGTAAATGTGGACATGGGGCAGCATCCGCAAGCTCCTGTAAGCCGCACTTTTACCACGCCATCATCCGTAACATCTACCAACTCCACATTCCCGCCGTCTCTTTCTAAGGCGGGTCTTATTTTGTCCAAAATATCTTCCACTTTTGTGCGCATTCTTCCTCAAAACTCCTTTCTTTTTTTCTTTCTTCTGTTTATTTGCTGGTCTTGATTATCCCTAAAAACATTTCAGCTATACTACAAGCTATCCTTATAATATCCAAAAGCAGTTATATTAGCAAGAAGAATTTAAAACCTATTTTTGTATAAAGTCTTATAGTCCTTAATGAAAGTATTTCTTTCAGGCTTTACTCCTGCCTCAGAGCCTCAATTGGGTTCATTTTAGCCGCTCTACCGGCCGGGTACAGGCCGAAGAAAATACCGATAGCGACAGAAAAGGCAAAGGCAATAAGCACAGTGCCAAAGGAAATTAAAGGCGGCCATTTAGCCAGCCGGGCAACCAGCATTGAGCCCCCGGCCCCGATGACAACTCCTAAAAGGCCCCCGGCCAAGCACAAAACTACCGCTTCAATTAAAAACTGCTTTAAGACGTCTTTTCTTCTGGCTCCCAGGGCCAGGCGAATACCGATTTCCCGCGTTCTTTCCGTAACCGAGACCAGCATAATGTTCATTACCCCAATCCCGCCTACCAGCAAGGAAATACCGGCTACCGCCCCAATAATCAGGGTAATTATGCCGGTTATTTTACCGGCAATTTTCATTTGCTCTTCCAAACTGATGGCCTTATAGCGGTCTTTAGCGTTATGGCGGCGTTCTAAAACTTTTACCGCTTTGGCCATGGCGGCGCTAATTTTTTCCTGGTTAGCTGCCATACCTTCCAATTGTTGAATTAACCTTTGGCCTGATATGTCCTGGGCAAAGTTCAAAGGGACATAAATTCTTTTGCTGGTCTGAATTCCTAGAAAGCCGCTTTCTTCTTTGGTTAAACCGATCACCTGGGCCGGGCGGTTATTGATCGTGACCCTTTTGCCCACGGGGTCAAGACGGCCAAAGATTTCCCCGGCCAGGGCCTGGTCCAGCACAGCTACCGCTCTGGTTGTTCCTGTCCCTTGACTGAGAAAACGGCCCCTGACTACTTTAACGTTGGCAACTTGAGCATAATCCGCCTCCGTGCCAATTACCTGGGCCGGTTTTTTATCTTTTGGCCCCCGCGCTACGGCCGGAATATAATAGGTTGGGGCCAGGTAAGTTATTTCCGGCACTAATTCTTTTATTACGGCTATATCTTGAAAGGTAAAGTCATGTTTTCCCAGTGGTTCACCTTCCTGCCAGTTTACGTAAATGGCAAAAATATTAGTCCCTATTTTCTGCAGTTCGGCCATTAACACGGCCTGTCCTCCCTGTCCCACGGCTACCACGGTAATTACGGCGGCAATACCAATCACAACGCCTAGAATAGTCAGGGAAGAGCGCATTTTATTTACCCACAGACTTTCCAGGGCAAGGCGTAAACCCTCGATTAGGCTCACTGGTTATTCACCTCTGGCGGAACGGACGTGATTTCTTCCTTAATCAGTTGGCCATCGCGAAAAAACAAAATGCGTCTGGCGTAAGCGGCTATTTCCTGCTCGTGGGTAACCAGCACAATAGTGGTTCCCTGCCGGTGCAGTTTCTTAAAAATGGTCATGACTTCCGTGCTGGCGTGAGAATCCAGGTTTCCGGTTGGTTCGTCGGCTAAAATTACGGCAGGTTGGTTGACCAGGGCCCTGGCGATAGCCACCCGCTGTCTTTCTCCCCCGGAAATTTCCGGCGGGCGATGACCGGCCCATTCCAAAAGGCCTACCTGGTTTAGGACTTCCTGAGCCCGCTGCCGGCGCTCTTTGGCCGGCGCTCCGGCGTAAATCATGGGCAACTCTACGTTCCGCAGGATATTTAAACGGGGTAAAAGATTAAAGGTTTGGAAAACAAAACCTATTTTCTGGTTGCGGACGCGGGCCAGTTCATCTTCGTTTAAGAGACTGACTTCACTATTCTCCAAGAAATAGCTTCCTGAAGTAGGGCGGTCAAGACAACCAAGAACATTTAAAAAAGTGGATTTACCGGAACCCGAAGGCCCCATAACGGCTACAAACTCTCCTTTTTCAATGGCCACGGATACTTCCTTTAAGGCCGGAAAAGAAATTTTTCCGCTCTGGTAAACTTTGGTTAACTGCTTGACGGTTATCATTTTTCCTTTTCTTTTTCCTTTACGGTTTGTCCCGGCCGCAAGTTTTTAGGGGGGTTGATGATTACTTTTTCACCTTTTTTAACCCCTTGCCTAACCTGCAGATAAAGTTCGTTGCCTGGATCCGTTTTGACCAGGGTGTACCTGGCCCGGCCATCCTTAACCATAAAGACGGCCTGTTTTTTGTCTTTTTCTATCACGGCTTCGTAAGGGACCACCACGGCTTTTTTGATTTCTTTGGTCGTAATGGTTAAGTCAACCGTATAACCAGGACGCAAGCCTTCCGTTGAGCCTAAGGGATTTATTTTTACGGCCACGGCCGGATTCGGGCTGTCTTGTTTGGCCTCATCCAGCGTAGATTTAGCGGCCGTGGGCGCTACCCGGCTAATCACCCCCCGGTATTCTTTTTGGGGCCGGGCGGGGCAGGAAAACCTTACCTTTTGGCCCGGGGCTAAAAGGCCGCTGTCGCTTTCGGCTATATCAGCGTTTAACTCCAACTGTTCAGGGTTGCCGATAACAAAAAGAAGGGCGCCAGGTGAAACATAGCTCCCCTTCTGACCGTTGCAAATTAGCACCGTTCCCCTTTGGTCGGCCCTTAAAACAGTTTTTTCCATCTGCTGACGGATGTTTTTTACCTCCACCCGGGCTTGCTCCATCCTTGCCCGGGCGGTTTCTACCTCTTCTTTGGAAGGGCCGTTAACCAAAAGGTCATAACCGGCCTTAGCCGCCTGGTAATTTGCCTCCCGTTTTTTTGCCTCCCTTTCGGCCTCTTCCAGTTCTATTCTTGTAGCCGCTTCCTGTTCAAATAACTGACGGGTACGTTCCAGTTTCTTTTGGGCTTCCTTTAATTCCAGTTCGGCTTGGGTTAAAACAGCCTTTTCCCGCGCAATTTCTTCTGAACGCGGGCCGCTTTGCAGTTTGGCCAGCTCTATTTCCTGGATATTTAAACCGGCCAGAGCCTCTTCCAGGCGGTTTTCAAGGGAAGTTTGCTCTAGGCGGGCAAGAACCTGGCCTGCCTCTACTAAATCTCCTGTTTTTACCGTAAATTCGGTTAGCAAGCCACTGCTCTCGGCGTAAATTTCCTGTTTACCTAAAGCCTCCACCCGGCCGGTGGCAAATACAGTGGACACCAGGTCTTTTTCTTCCACGCGGGCGGTCTGGACCAAAACAGGTGCTTCTTTAGCCTGCCTGGAGAGGTTAAAGTAAACCGTAGCCCCGATAACTAAAATAAGACCAATAATTAACAACACTTTTCCCGGGAAAAAACGTCTTTTTACCACTGGCTGGTTATTTATAGCCGGGCTTAAAATCGACTTAAAAACCTCCTAATCCTTTAGCGCCAAAGGGGCTGGCTATTATAACCGCCCCGTAAATTACCCAAAGAATAAAGATAAAGGCCGCTGTTTTGCTAAAGCTTGTTTTTAAAGCCACTGCTCCACCCAGGGCAAGCAAGGCGAGAGACCATAGGCCAAAAGGGTCAACGAGGAATAATACCTTATAAGCTAGACTGCCGCTTTCGGCCGGTAAAAACATGGCTAAACTGGTAGTGACATTTTTTAAGTCTTCGGCCGGGCGCAGGGCAATTAAGACGCCCTGGATTACGCTGGCAATGGTGGTGGGGACGTAAGCAAATACACTTACCGCGTAAAGAGATTTAAAAGACGTTCTTTTGCTCGTTAAGTAGCCAAACAAAAGAAGTAAAACTGCGGTAAGCAGCCAGAATAAAAGGGGTCCGATAACCCCGCCTAAAACAGCCGTAACCGAGGTCACCGTCCCGACTATTCCTTTAAAGGCTGCGGCCTCCGGCGGCATTGGCCCGGCTTTTTCCATCATTAAAGCCGTAAAGGCTTTTAGCTTGGGTAAACAAAGCAAGGCGACCAGCAAATTTACCGCGCACAACACGATGGCGCCGCCAATAAAATTAGGACGTTCGGCAATGTCCAAAAAAACAGGGCGAGGGTTAACTATTACGCCGGTTAGTCTTTGCCAGAGGCTAAAGTTTTTTATCCCGGCCTCAGGCTCAGGGATATTATTAACCATTTTATACCACCGCCTTTAAAAAATAAAAAATAATGATTCTTAGTTTAATATTATTCTTCCTTTACTTCCTAATTTCCTGCAAAAAATTGCATTTTCTAAAAATTATAGGGTACATTTCTTTATTTCTAGCAACCCAGGTTCCTCCGGGCACAGTTCAGTAAAAACAGCCGTATACACTCCTTTCCTGCTAATTAATTCGGCATGCGTTCCTTGTTCGGCAACCACGCCATTATTTAACACGATTATGTGCTCGGCTATCTTAACGGTGGACGGCCGGTGGGCAATCACAATAACGGTGGAAGTTTTCTTAAGTTCCATGACCGCTTGGTATATGGCGCTCTCTGTTTCCGGGTCAAGGAAGGAAGTAGACTCATCCAGAACAACTATTCTGGGGTTGGCTAAAAACAACCTGGCAAGGGCAATGCGCTGGGCTTCACCGCTAGATAGCTGGAACCCTCCTTCCCCGATCCAGGTATGGAATCCTTCAGGTAGCTGGATGATGAATTCATAAGCTCCAGCCTTATTGGCGGCAGAGAAAACTTGCTCTTCACTACAGGAACTCACCCCATAGCAGATGTTATCCCAGATACTACCGCTAAAAAGGAACTCTCCCTGAATAACATACCTAATGCTGCTTAGCAAGGATTCTATCGTAACCTGCCTTACGTCCACATTATCAATCAAAATCTTTCCCTCCCAGGGATCATAAAGCCTTACCATTAACCGCGCTAGCGTGCTTTTGCCAACCCCACTTCTTCCGACCACGGCGGTAATTTTTCGCGGCTCAAAGGCAACATTTAATCCTTTCAAAACTGGCTCTTCCGGCTTATCCCCAAACCAGACGTTCTCAAAAATTACTTTGCCTTCCTTCACGAGTAGCCTGATAGCTTCCGGGGGTTCGTATACCGCCGGCACCACTCGATAATACTCCCAAAAACGGTATAGGCTAGCCCGGACATCCTGAAAAGAAAGAACGGTACCAACAACAGAAGCTATCCGGGGATATAGCATCCCTGCAATGAGCAAAAACGCCATAAGCGTTCCTAAAGTGATTTGCCCTGCTAGTACCAACCGCCCTCCGTACCATAAAATGCCGAAAGACCAGATGTTATTAACCAGCACCACGGATAACTCCGAAAACTTGCCAAGCATAAAAGTTTTGACGTTTATACCTACCAGTTCTTCCAGACCTGACTTAAAGCTGTATGCCTCCTTTGTCTGGGCATTTAACGTCTTGGTAAGCTGAATATTCCTAAATCTCTCGACCACGAAACCGGACAAAAACTGGGCTTTGCCTTTCTGAAGCAGGGCGTATTTTAACAACGGCTTCTGAAACCCAATAACCACAAGCACCTGCAAGCATAACACGGCGAAGACGAAAAGCGCCATTGGCAAGTTCCAGCCGACCATTATAGAGGAAATGATCACGATAAAAAGCAAATCAATAGGTAGTCCAATGAGTAACCGGTTAAAGAAACTTTGAATGGTCTCCGTATCCCCAAAGATACGATAATTCAGCTCCCCGCTGCGCTGCATAGACAGGAAATCCACAGGTGCTTTTAGTAGTCGCCCGAATAGGTCGTGCCGCATTGTCAACTTGGTTCGCTCAAAAGTGTTAACTAGCACGTAGTCCGAAATAATTCCTGTAAAGAACAGAATGATGAGGATAACCCCGCAGATGATTAAAAGTGGTAAAAGTAAATCCCCTCGATTGGCATGAAAAATAATATCGATCAGGAACTTGGTTAAGTAAGGGGTAGCAAGGCTAGTAAGCGAAAAAATGATACTGGTAAATAGACCTAGAAAAATGGCTCCCTTCTTACCCTTCAGGTAGCTTTTCGCCAATTTCCACAAAGCTATTAGATCTTTCCACATGAGATTAAACCTTTCTTAAGTATAGTTAGTGAAAATAAATTACAATTTTGCAGGGTGCGCCCCCCGGGCCACAAGCTCTTGATAAAGTTTCTCCGCCCCAGGATAGGCTATTACGTAGTAATTGTTGTCAAATTTCAGCACCACCTTATGAGACGAATTGAGGTGCCGGAAATACAGGGCCTTTTTACCATTTTCAAATTTGAACCAGCCGGCAGAAAAACCAGGAAGGCCAATCCCGCCTGCGCGCAAAGTGGCCTGCCAAGGTCCTGTGCTTTCTACCAGGGCAATACGGGTTTTATCCAACTCTACGATTACCGGAGCTCCGGGATTACCTTTTATTTGCAATTTTCCATCTTCCAGTCGCCAGCCCGAACCGGTGTAAAGCAAGCTAAAGAACAGGAATGACGCCAGCATAATGATTAAAATTAAAACCACTCCAATCAACGTAGGACGAAGAATGGATGAGACTTCTTTTTTTTGCAATTTTCGCCACAATATAATAAACAATGGAGAACTGAGAACCACAAGATAAATAATGTAATCAACAGAATCCACCGGTACGAAGTAGGCCTTAAGTACTT
>DMDI01000280.1 GCA_003445555.1 Desulfotomaculum sp.
AAACTTTCCACCAAAGCAAGGTACGGAATCCGGGCTTTACTGGACATAGCGCTGCATGATCTTGAAGGACCGGTTTTGCTTCGGGAAATTGCTAAAAGACAGGATATTTCGCGGAATTACCTGGAACAAATTCTCATTTCGCTTAAGGCTGCCGGATTAGTGAGAAGTGAGCGGGGGAACCGGGGAGGATTTATCTTGGCCAAACCCCCTTCAGAAATCAGGTTGGACCAGGCTGTCCAGGTGTTGGAGGGAAAAATATCCCTGGTGGAATGCGTAGATGACCCCAAAGTTTGTCCCCGGACTTCATTTTGTCCGACCTACGAACTCTGGGGTGAGGTAACCGCGGCCATGAACCAGGTGCTCAAATCAAAAACCATCCAGGACTTATTGGAAACGCAGAAGCAAAAAGGACACCCCCAGGCAGCTATGTATTACATCTAAGGCGAGGAAATTCTTGACTGTAAATTAATGAAGTTAGTAAATAAATGAAGTTTAAGGTAAGTTTAAAATTGATGGTTATATTATTAGCTAAAGGCAAGCCTTTCTTTCCTCTCTAAAACATAGCAGGGGCGTTAAATTTAACGCCCCTGCTTACGTACCCGCCAAGCTGGTGGCGTTTGGCATTAGCTAACGGCATAACCATTTTAAAATTTAGTTTGCCGGGTATTGACGAAAAAGTTGAAGTTTGGTTCTTCTGACATTTGCAACAATGTATATCTTTTACGGGAGAAGTAGCTGAGGAAACAGCAAATATTCTTAAAACTTAGGCCAGATTGGCTAAAAAATTGGTTAAATATAATCTTGACAATTAATATGCTTGAGGTTAAAGTATACTAAGATGATAAGTATAGTAAACATACTAATGAATTAACAGGAAGGGAATGCCGGGGGCCGTGAGAAAAGCCGAGCAACTGGCAGCGGAAAACTCTAACTATTTTATGCCCCAGCAATTTAAAAATCTTTCCAATCCGGAGATTCACCGACTGACTACCGCCGAGGAAATCTGGCGGGATGTCTCTGCCCTCTCTAAATGCCTTTTTATTGCTTATGTTGCCTGACCGTCTACGATTATGTTAGTATCTTCCCAAATAAAAGAGGGGGGATATAAAGAAGGCTTTGAGTTTTCTGTTAAACACTGCCTGTATTTAACAACTCAAAGCCCCCACACACATCATGATTATAGCATTTTTAGGGCGGAATGTTAAGGATTATTTAAAAAATTGTGTTTAACTTGTGATTATGTCACCTTGTAATTAACCTGATAAAATATCACTTATGAATGAGGTGCATTATCTGATGACACAAAGACAACTGAATAAGTTTAAAGTCATCTCATTGGCTATTGATAGCAAGATCACAATAGTCGAGGCCGCAGAGGATCACAGGTCTTTAGTGAGCGCTCACTTCATTCGACTAAAGAAAGAGGGGCAAGAGTTTGGTCCCGATTTTCTGATCCACCTGGGCGTAAAGCAGCAACATTCTCTTGATAATGGCAAGATCTTTTCTTATTACGGCAGGCATTTTAAGGTTATTGAGGATGGGAGTGCGCCGATACCACCCAGGTCCAAGATCAGGGACATGAATCAGCCCGGAATTCGGCCTCAAGGCTCAATATGAAAACCTGGTTTACGAGCTCATCCCCTTCATCAAGCCCAAGAAAGAATCACTTGCTGAAAATGTGGCGGGCTACTCAAGGAGGTTCATAGACCTCCAGACGAACATTACTACAAGTACGGTCACTTAGCCTGGAAAAAACTAACCTACGAGGACAGTAACAGAGACATCCTCGCCATGTTGGAAGACATTTTCTTTAAAAAATATGCTTGATGAAACTTCCACCGGGGCGACAGAGCCGGGTTTGGCCTTGATATGGAGCAGGGCGGCGTGTTAGGCTCGATTGCCGAGGCAGGCCAAGCCATAGGGGTGGGACTGCCTCTTTGGCCTGCCCAAACACGCCGCCCAGAGACTCCATGTCAAGGCTGGCAGCGGGTGCATAAAGCCATCCGCCAAACCGGGGGCTTACGCCGGCTTTTTTATAACACCATAGGTGACATTTTCTCAAGTTAAACACACATAAGGCAGATACCATCTTGTGTTTATGTCATTAAAATGATAGAATATAGTCATAATAATGTTATTTGAAAGGATGTCTACAGGATGAATATTAAGCCATCTACAACTATCCGACAGGACTATAATGGCTTTTCAAAATACTGTCATGAGCTTGACGAGCCGGTAGTGCTTACACGTAATGGGGAAGCAGACTTGGTTGTCATGAGTTATGATGCGTTTCGACGCATGGAGGCTCGCATTAAATTGCAGTCTAAGTTGCTGGTTGCTGAAAAGCAGCTTGCTGAAGGCGAGCAATTGAAAGAACACGATGAAGTAATAGCAAGAATGCGGAGGAAGATTGATGCCGCAAAAGTATAAGATCAAATATACTCCGATAGCAGTTGACGATATGGATGAGATTTTCTCATACATATCGAAGAATAATATTGTTGGCGCAGAAACTTTGCTGAAAAAAATAACTGAAGGAATAACCAGGCTTGCAGAGTTTCCAAATATGGGTTCGGG
>DMDI01000017.1 GCA_003445555.1 Desulfotomaculum sp.
CCCGCTGTGCCTGCCCCATACGCCGCATAAAAAGCCACTCTCCCTTAGGCCCATGGTTTGTTCAAAGGAAAGGCCCAGCGCCGCGCCGGCCAGGCCCATCAGGGCCGTAACCGGCGGCAGAGGCAGAGTTTGCTGAAAAGTATGCGTCTCCGGCAGGCGAAAAGAAGCGGTTGGGGCATATGCCTCAAGAGCAAAATAATACATTCACTTCACCTTAATTCTTAAGGTAGTAGGTGTGCACCCAATTATCCATAACACCAAAGGCTTCACCCAGGGAAAGGGTATTTTTGGGAAGGACATTAAACAGCTCTTTTCTGCCCCCAAAAACCACTGCAAACGTTTCACTTTTAAAATCTTCTACCGTTTCCGAAAGCAGTTCCGTATTAATACCTTCACTGGAAGGCAGCACCGACTCCAGGAAAATAGGGTTCTTTACTTTTAACAAAGCTGCTGCAACAAACTTGGGAGAGATATCGGCTAAAAACCTGGTTTGGCGTCCGGATGACCAGAGGTTTTTCAAGGCAGTTAACAAGACTTTCACCCTTTTCGCCTTTTCCTCCGGCGGCAGGTCTTCTTTAAAACCTTCGCCTGATCCGACTCGGTCCAGTTCAATCAAAACAGTCCCCCGGTAGATGCCGGAATGTATCTCGGTTTCGAAAATATTGGGTGTTCCTCCGGCAGCCACACTCATGTAGTTGGTGCCGAAATCAAGATCGCCCATATACCTTTCCAGGGAAACCAGGGGCGAAACCCGTACCGGCGAAGTACGCTTCGTGGCAGATCCTTTTTGATTGTCGGCACCTTTTTCCGTCCCCATGAATCCGAACAGGTCGTCGTCAATATATTTGTCCGGCATCTGCCTGGTGGTAGCAGCCCCCTTGGAAATGGTAGCCGCGACCCCTTCGGAAAGCTCCCAGCCCAGGTTGGCCAACTGATCCCGCAGTGCCCGCCGCACCCACTGGGCGGAACCGTACGGGTATTGATCCGTGCCGCGGGTAAACTTTTTAATACTGGAGATATTATCTGCCTCTTTATCGGAACCATTTAAGCTGGCCAGTGATGTCTGGACCAAATAAGTAATGGTTAGCGCTTTTGCTTCTTTCATGGAAATAAATCCCCCTTTATTTTTTAGCATCGCTGATCGCTGCATTGAAGCTGTTCAAGGCAGCTATCATACAAAACTGCTTGAATTCCTGAAAATTTTCGTCGGTTAATTTCCCTTCATAAACATCAGCCGGCACAATAAATTTAAACTCATTATCTTGTTTGTCCCTGCTCACTTTAAACTGCAGCCTGTTTATCTGCTCAAGGAAATCCACCTTTTTCCTGGCCTTTCGCAAGGAGTAAAGGTCACCTTTTTTACCGTCTTCGCTTTTTGCCACAGCCATACCGATACGCCTGCCGAGAGCCACGGCCGCGTCCTGTTCTTCCCTGGTCATGCTATCATCCTTTCTTACTTCAGATTCGTAAATCACTAAAAAGTCCACAATCGGCTTGATGTAGTTTTTATCCGACCCGTAGACAAAATTCTCCACCATTTCGAGAACGGACTTCCTTTTCAAAATCCTTTCGCAGATACGGTTGCGCATTAGGGTGGCATTCTCATTCTTCTGTTGAAAGCCCACCAACAGGCGCAATACCTCCTTAACATTTACCCCGCCCTTCTCAACTAGGTCCAGCAGACGATAGAAGTAAACCGTCTCACGAAACGGCCATAGGGTCTTGACTGAAAAGGTATTGCCTTCCTTCCTAGCGTGCATCGTGTAAAACTCAAGAGTAGCCTTGTCCACAGCCAGATCATAAAGTCTTTCCCAATCCAGGACAGCAGGCTCTTCCTCCCCTTTTTGATGCAATAGCACTTTTCTATACAAAGTATATAGAAAAGTAAAGGTAACCTCAAAACTGTGATAGAAGTAACCCTCTATGATATTTTCAAAGTTGCGATAGTAATTAGGGTCTTGATATTCGGCCTCATGGAGCGGCGTAAAGGCGTCCAGCATTTTTTCGAAAGACGAGGAATAGGGAAAAAAAGCAAAAATATTGTCGCCGCTGGTGTAATAAAAGCCTAGGGACCGTCCAACAGCAGGCCAGATGTAGTTATATCCAGCTCATTATCGTTTAGAAATTCATCCATCGCTTCCTGCAACCAGGTATGAGATTCTGGCAGCCGAACCTGGGTGCGCTTTATTTTTTTCCCCTTATACTCAAACTCCACTTTTTTATCGCTTCTATATGCCCATTTGACCGATGTCCCGGTAGGTCTGGGTGCTTTGTTGTAAATTATTTCGGCTATGCCACATGATTTTTTCCTTGGAAAGCTGCAAAAACGGTCTTCTTTGCTGTCATAGTAGAAATTGTACGCCCGGCTATCTTCTTTCTGCTTTTTTGTTGAGATGTTGTAATAGCGATCCACCAGGATGTCATAGGCCCGTACAAGGTTTTTTTGAATAGAACCTTTAGAGCCCTCCAGAATAAGCTCATTATTTTTTTGTTGGACAATCGCCTCTTTTCCCATTTCGTCCAGTATTTTTTTCAGACCAACCAGGCCCGAATCCAGCCAGAAATGACCAGCTTTTGAAAAAACCAACTTGAAATTATTTTCATTATTCATATCAGTAGGGGCAACATATCGCTAAGCTGCCCATCTAGCGTCACCTCTTTCTAATTTGTTGGTCAGGTATAATCCTTCCCCACAGTGCCATTGTACGAAGCGATATGCAGGCGGAGACTCGCACCTACACGTCACCTTTCGAATGCCGGCGACAGTATAAGGTTCCTTTTCTTTGACGAATTACCAAATTAACCTTACCCCCGCGAAAATACTATTTTCATCCTTCATGGTACACTACTAGCAGCGTGGATGATTTCCTCCATGAGCCACAACGATAAAGTTACAGCCATTTAATCTTTAGCAAAAATAAATATGCTTGGGTTTTAATCTTTTGATTATTGATTTTAAACCATTTACTCTGACAATTTCTGTCGCAGAAAAAATTGGAGGTTTTTTTGTTGGGGGGCTCCGCCACTCTTATTCAAGTAGCTCACCTTCTGGTTAGCCAGATTTAATCATTTCTTGTCCTTGTGTTCATTGGCTTAGTCCTATTTACTTCCCCAAGCCTCGCCATTATCCTGCCAATTTTACTCTAAAACGGCAAATTTTATAAGAATTCCTTTTAGGCAGACTAAAAGTTATTCTGAATACTACCCAAAGCAGCTAAAAAAGCGGTTAGCGGGAGGATTTGAATGCCTCGATATTCTCGTAGCTTTAACAGGTGTTCATCACCACTAACAATATAACCGGCTCCGCCAGCTTCAGCCACCTCAAGAAACTTATTATCGTCGGGGTCTTCCTTAATTACTGCAAGCTTTTCCGCTGGATTAACAAGAATAGCAAACTTCCTAAAATCTCTGATTGTTTCAGCAATCTCTTCATCGGTCATGCGATGGCGAGCCCGAACATGCTTGTAGCTCAGGGCCTTTTGATATTCAGACAAAACAGGCTCGGACACAAGAAGCTCGAACGATTCAAGCCGCCATTTTTCAAAGATTTGTGCTGGTGCGCCTTTTGGCGATAAGAAACGGCTGACAACTACATTGGTATCAATGACGATCCTCATACGCTTGAATTGTGGGCACGAACCTCTCCCACCGCTTTGTTTGCTAGCTTATCAGCCTCCTGTGGAGTTAAGTTTGCCCGTTCAGAAACGGCACGTAACCTATCAAAAAATTCACTACGGGCCTTCTTCCACTGATCGTAAAGCTCAACGGGTACAACAACTGCTACCGGTTCGCCATGACGTTCCACCACAAACTGACTTCCTTTGGTGATAACCTCATGTAAGATTTTGCCAAACTGGCGCCGGGCTTCAAACGCTCCAATTATTTTTTCCATCATTCCAACATCCTTTCTAAAAAGGACCCTAATCAATCTGTGTAATTAGCGCTAACATCATTATTATCGCAAATAATCTGGTATTTGTCAAGAATCAGTTTGATTTCCATTAAGAAGTAGGGGGGAATTAGGTTAATAAAGGGGTTAGGTGGTTAGATTATCTTCCTTACCACCTCCACACACCCGAACCCCTGACTCCCTTTGCTGCCCAGGCCGGCATCAACTCCCATCTGCAATAAATCCGGGGGACCGGTTAGCTTTAAGCGGCAGGTGTAACCCTTAATTGGGGTATCTTTGTACATGATTAGATTAAATTGGGGGCGGCCGATAACCATAATTTTTATTTCCCCTACCGGTGACTGGCGCTGGTAAAAAGCTTCATATTTTTTGCGCAGGTTGCTTTCTATAAGACGGGTAAATTCACCCTCGCCAGGCTGAAAATAGCAGGTATATTTACCCCCTTCCGGCTTTAATAAGGTACTATATACAACTACCGGAGAAAGTAGGCGAATCTCTGCTTCTTCAGTTATAACTTTCGGGGTTTCCACATTAATACCCGTTACTTCAGCAATTTCTTCCCCTAAATAAATGACTCCTCTGGTTAACAAGTGATTGAGCAGAGAAGTGCAAAACTGTAACAAAGGCGAGGAAACCACTAACTTTAATTCCTTAATAAAAACTATTTCTTTATTTAGTTTATCCAGGCGGTATTCACCCATCAGCCGGGAGAAAGTAAACAGCTTAAAGCTACGCTGGCCGGCGGTAAAACCACGGCCATGTAAAAATTCGGCCAGGTCAGAACCAAGGTTGGTATATATGGCTGCCTGGACTAGCCGGTTATAGTGCAGGGGAAGCCGCAAAACTTCATTTGAGGGACGCAAACTTATAATTAAGTGCATTGATTTTCCTTCCTGAGCAATTATAATTAGAATTTAAGTTAAGGCAAAATGTGTTAATTTATCCTAACTTATTTATTCGATTATTTATGTCTTTTTCCTGCAAAAAAATATAGGATTTTATTTTTTGGGCGGAGAAAAAGGGGGTATGAATTATTACTTTGACAGCTATTTTTCTTTTTGGCTTTTATGCCCAGGGAAAACAGACCAGGTTAAGCGATATTGATCTGGCAATCCTGCTTGATTCAAATTATCCCCAAGAGGACTTTTTTAAGAAAAAGCTGGAATTACTGCCAGTAATAACTTCTATACTAAGAACAGATGAAGTTGATCTAATCATCCTTAACTGTGCTCCTTACTCTTTAGCATACCGGGTTTTAAGCCAGGGGAAACTTCTTTATGAAAAAAAGGAAAGAAGAAGCCACCGGGTAAATTTTCAGGCTCAAGTCTATGTTGGCTACTTCGACTTTCAACCGGTAGAGAAGGTAATTCACCAAGGATTGCGCCAAAGGATTAAGGAGGGTAGATTTGGTGGCTGACAAAGATGTTCTTGAAAAACGCCTCCTCAGGCTTGAACATGTTTTACGCAAATTAAAAGTTCTTTCCGAGGTTCCCCCGGAAAAATATCTAAAAGATGAAAGTATTCAAGATCGTGCCGAAAGAAATCTGCAAATTGCAGCTCGGGTTTGTATTGATATCGGTCAGGCTGACCAGAAGCTTTTTGAAGTCTTGGTGCGGGGAGAGTTTAACATCCGTGGTTTTCAAAACAAAATGATTCGTAAATTCATCCCCGAACTGAGCCCGGCTTCCGTCTCCAGGATCTTAAAGCGACTTTCGCTCCACGGCCTCATTAAAAGAGTGGCGAGGTCCCGTAAATACTATCTTACCAAACTGGGGAAGGCTGTTATCACTACTGGACTAAAAACAAGAGCGCTTTTTATCATCCCCAGTTTAGCAGGTTTAGAGCTCACTGGTGCGTAATTTTCTTTCCAGTTTGCGAAGATCTTTGGAAGTAAGGGCCTATATAAAATAAACTTAAAATAAACTGCCTTCCTGAGATTTTTTCCCTTAGTAGGATTTTTCCCTTATTTGCTTCCATCTCTTGGTTTTTCTCTCCTTTCCCATGGCGAAATAATTTACAAACTCAACCATCAGTTCAGCGCGGCGCAGTTTATTGTTATGTCATCGCTGAAAGCCTGCCATTCCCGGAATTTGCCGTAAATTTTGGTAAAATGGTTGATGACGGTTTTTTCGTTTTTGTTTAGCTGGCAGGCAATGGTGATATTGTCCATATTTATCTATTTTCTTGCTATATGTTAAAATTCCTGCCATAATATGAAAATATATTTAGAAGTTTTGGATAAGCGGTTACATTATAAAATATAAACCCTGACAAATATGGTCAGAGTTATGGGTAAGTTTTTTATTTTCAATTCTGTTTAAGAATGCACTGAATTATTCTTTTCCAGGTGTTGAAATACGTAATAACGTTCTCATTTTCTCCATAAACAAAAAAATATCATGTTTAAACATAGAGCCTATTATCCTGCACACGGCGTTATCTGTCAACGCAAATCCGCCTACAAAAGAAGCGGTTATTTTTGGAAAGAGATTATACTTACTTAGTTCATTTTCCAACTGCTTTATATTTTCCAGTTCTTTTTTTACTCTAGCTTCAATTACAAGGTATTCCTCCGGAATCACAGAGGTACCCCCTTTCGAAGGACTTCTTTTTTAAGGGAAGAAGAGGCATCTTCTTCGCAAACAATACTT
>DMDI01000289.1 GCA_003445555.1 Desulfotomaculum sp.
CGACCCAAACATAAAAAAGCCCGTAGTTTCAACGACTATGGGCTTATCACCTTTTTTTAAACTGTAAAAGTCGGGAGAAATTCGGACAGCGGAAAAGGCAAATTTAAGATACAATTAGACCATGAAAAAACATTATACTCAACTTCACCCTTTCAAAAGCCAAAACCCTTGCTAATTAAGGAAAAGCTATTTTTAGCTTAAGCTACAAACTTCTTTAGTGCTATTATAACTGGTAAAATACCTTTGTTCCAGATCAAAAAGACTTAATATTTTCTTTTGCTCAAGGGTAAGCTGGGTAATGATTGTATTTTCTATTTCCTCTATCTCAAATACCCCCAAATTAATCTGGTAAAGAAGGTCTAAAAAGTGGGCCAAGGTATTCCCCTTTTCCTCATCTAACCAACCTTTTTGTTTTAAGGTATCCCTTATTTTGTTAACTACTGTTTGAGCCAGGATACAAAGAAAGACGTGGGTTTTTACCCTTCTATCCTTCCAGTGAAAAATTGGTCTTATTTCTACTAAATCTTTTAGCTGTTTAAAACTATCTTCCACAAACTTAAGTTGTTTGTAGTGGACCTCCACCTCTTTATCTTCCATATCTACCTTGGTGGTACAAAGCACATAATAGCCACACAAAGCCTTTGCCTTTTCAATAAAAGAAGTGTTTTCGATAATTTCAAACTTACCGTTTTCATACTTAAAGTCATAAAAGTTTTCACCGTTGCTTTTAGTTAGTTTCTTTTGGGCCCTTTTTATTATTTTCACCGGGTCTTTTAGTCTTTTCTCCTCTACCATTTTGGCTACTGTTTCTAAAGCCGCCCGTCCTTTTAAAAGAAGCTTCTCCAAAAAGTACCGGTCGTGTTCAGCCCGATACCTTGATCCACACAAAACATATTTCTTTTTTTCTTCTTCCACCCAAACGGTTACCGGAATTTTTTCATCAAATAATTCCGGCTGAATATTTTTTCGCCAAATAAGGTTTCTCGCTTGAGTATGGGTTAAGGCGATAATATAATCAAGACCTTCTTTTTTTAAAAACTCCAGGTTTTCTATGCTCACCATTCCTCTGTCTCCAATAAATATGGATCGGGTAAGGTTAAACCTCTCCTTTAGTTTTTTAACCAAAGGAATAACCGGGCTCGATTCTTGAATATTTCCTTCTATAATATCAAAGTAAATAGGCAGTTTTTCTTCATTAAGGCAAAGGCAAACTAATATTTGAGGATTATGGGATTTTTCATCCCGGCTATAGCCGTATCTGGCTAACCCTTGGGGTCCTTTGCCTTCAAAAAAAACACTGGTAACATCATAAAGAAGAAGTTGGGTTTCCTTTTTGTTTTGGTTAAAGAAGATTTCGGTTACCTGGTCTATTTTTTCATAAAGCACATCCATGGCTTTATATATTTTATTTACGCTAAGGTTTTTCTTTTCCAGACCAAATAAAAGGGGAAAGGCCGTTTTCTTTACCCAGCTAACCGAACCCAGTTTACTTCTGGGTTCTAAAATTCTATTTAAAATTACCGCCATAAGTAAAATTCTACTTGATTTAGGAATAAGGCTTAATGGTTCAAATAACTTAAGTTTTTTCATCAAAAGGTATAAAAACATTATCGGTCCAAAAACAAAGGAGTTTTTAAAAAAACTAGACAAATCAGCAATAACAGCCGTAGTGGGTGATTTAAGTAAAAGGGCAATTTTATCAATCAATGTTTGGGGCAAATGAGTTATGGTGGCTAAAATTCTTGTCCGGGGATTCTTATTTTTTCCCGGCCGGTAGCTCTCCGCTATTTGGTAGGTATAATATCTTTTCCCCTTTTTGTTACTCCACGATTTTTTAACAAACATGTTTTTCCCTCCTAGATTAGTCTATATAATATTAAATGCCATACCCTTATAATTATAATATAACAAAGAATTATGAATGTCAATAGTTAGTCTACTAATTTCTTAAAAAAAATTATAATCCCTTGATTTTCAAGGAATTACACTTAATGATTGTTTAAAAAGGGGTGAAGTTGGGTTATGCCGGGATAAATAGGCGCCCCGGGATACTCCACTCGTCCCTTGCCCTTCTATTAAGGGCAGGAGAAGCGCCGCTGACAACAAACCCGTCATAATATTGGCGAAGTGGGCCTACCGCCCTTAACGGGCGGCCCGCCATCCATTTCCCGCCCACAAAGGCGGGAGTTTTTTGGCGGATTACAATGAAAAAATCACAAAAATGATTGACTTTGGGATTGTAAAACAGTTATATTTTCTTTACAAGATAAATAAAATTAATTATTAGTAAATGTTACTATACTATGCACTTCAATTTATATCTTTTTTAGGCGGTTGCGTTTTTAGAATGACGGAATTTTCTAATGGGGGAAATCAAGATGAATAATGATGAAAAGCAAACTAATCAACCCCAAAAATTAAGCCGCTTTATCGTTACAGACCCTTTATCTGCCCAAATCCAGTTTATTGATTTAGTAGTTACTCATGCAGATGCAGAAAAAGTGATCCTAGTGTTTATTCAAAAGATACCTGGCGGCACAAAACCCGACAGCAATGAAGAAATTATTGATGGTCGTATTGTGACACAGGTTGCCGTTACCTGGCCTCATTTAGTTAGAATTAGAGACTTATTTGATCGAATTATAAAAAATAAGCGCAGTGAGATTATCCAAACAATCAATAAAGTCTTTGAGGGAGAGGATGAAGAAAATGAAGAATAGGTTGGAAGGTATACTTGAAACAGATTCTGGTACAATAAACGACAGGGAAGCTATTCAGCCATTAAGCACAGCAAATATTCAGCTTTCCGTAACTGTAAATATAAATAATTCCACCATTATGACACCTGCGATAGAGCAAAAACGAAAGGGGTCAAGGGCCAAAATGAAAAGGGGTATTTTTACTTCATTCATCCATGCCGCAATGAAAGAAGCAGTTCTTGAATGCTTGGAAGATGGTTCTTTTTATGCTGAAATTCCATCTTGCCCCGGGGTTTGGGCGGACGCGGAGACGGAAGAGAAGTGTCTGCAAGTTCTTCAAGAAGTGCTTGAGGAATGGTTGCTTTTTAAACTCCGGGATGGTGATAAAAACTTCCCGGTAATTGATGATATTAATCTCAACAAGGAATGGAAAGAAAATGTATCTTGGGCAGGGTAAATATGCCAAAACCCATACGAAGAAAAGAATTGATTAGAAAACTAAAGCATTTTGGATTTGAAGGCCCTTTTTCCGGCAGACACCATTTCTTCATGCGCTGCGGTAACTTAAAAGTTCGCATTCCAAATGAGCACGGCTCAGACATAAGTGAAGATTTAGTTGCCAGAATATTAAAGCAGGCAAATATTTCTAAAGGTGATTGGGATAAGCCGGATTGATTTTTTTCGGAGGATTTTTATCAAAAGTTTTTAGCTTGCCTATAAGAGACAGTCGAAAAACCCGCGAAAAAACATATTGTCTTAGCCCAACTAACCTTTTTTAGTAACCAATACCATTTAGTTGGGACTTAGCATCACAAGCTCACTCTTGAAAAGCAAAATCAACTGGTGTCCATATGAAGGAACCCTCCAATTTCTGATTTGTTCCTTGAAAAAGGGTAGACTACCCCCTTTATACTGCTGGACCAATTTTAGCAGGCTTAAGACCGGCCAGTCTGATTGAAGGCCCATCTCTTGATATTCGCCGCAAGTGCGGTAAGCACAGCCTGGAACTCAATTTTAAGCGGCCCCAATAACAGGCGCGCCGCAGACCATGGCAACAAACCAATTCTGCTCCCGTCCCTTCAATGGGGCAGCGCTTCTTGATTTCCATATTAAAACATGCGGTCAAGAACCAGTTAATGATTCGCAATGTGTCTGAAGCCCGCGAACTGCCGAAGGACAAAAAACAAGGAGCCAAAACGTTCACCGAAAAAGAAACAAACTGCTTTTTGAAAGCCATGGAAGGCGACTGGCTTAAAGCAGCCTTCGTTGTGCTGTTAGGAACGGGCTTAAGGCGTGGCGAACTTCTGGTCCTAAAATGGCAGAACGTAGACCTGAAAGAAAAAACTATTGCTGTTAAAGAAAGACTGGCTTGGGTAACTGAAAAAGGTTTTGATTGGGACCTTCCCAAAACAGACAAGTCCCGAAGGGTAGTCCCATTGCCCGATAACGTGGCAACAGAACTAAAGAAGCATAAAGCAAAACAGGCAGAAGAAAAACTGAAGCTGGGAGAATTATACCAAGAAAACAACCTTGTTTTTGCGACCGAACAGGGAACTCCCATTAATCCCAGAAACTTTGAACGCAAATACAAGACTTTATTGAAAAAAGCGGG